>NZ_JBHTJT010000009.1:0-44858 GCF_042676185.1 Tropicimonas aquimaris
GCGCTTGCGCCTTGGGGGTCTGCGGCGGGTTCTCAGCCATCGCCACGATGTCCGAGAAGGTCACTCTGTCGTATGGATCGCCAGTGTTCTTGTGCGTGTCGAGCTGGCCATAGCCGGAGCAAAACGCCGCGGCCGTTGGGATGTTCATATCCATCATACCAGCCCTCGCTTGTAGGAGGTGCTGGCGTGCAGCCGGCGGGCAATCGATGTTGCGGTTTGACCCCGTCTTGGGGTAAGATTAAAATGAAGTCGAGAAGCTTCTTCACAGTTTTCAACCCCGGTCGCGGTTGCCGCCGCACCGGGGTTTTCCTTTGCGCCGGTCAATCCGGCATTTGAAACATTCTCGGGAAGTTCATGCTTTGTCTTGGCATGTTTTGAAACGGTCCCGCCTTGATTTTCTTGACTAAGGGGCCGGATTGCAAATCCGTGTACACCGGTTCGATTCCGGTACTCGCCTCCAAATCCCCTAACGCACTGAATCTAAACAGATACCCAGCGCGTTGTCCCTTTCTTCGTTATCCATTATGTACCACGCATGGACGGCAAAGAAGACATGAAGTACCTCAAGCAATCGCGCGGACCCGGCTCTAGTTGGGTGTTTCGCATGGTGACACCGGATGAATTGGTGGGCGCTCAGTGTCCTTGGACGGGAAAACCCTTCGGGAAGTCCATTATCAAGGGACTGGGCAACGTTCCTCAGCAGGCCGTCTGGAAACGACTGCTGACCGATGGATATCTATTGGGCTACTAGCCGCGCACATCACCACGGCTCCGCCGCACACTGATAGCAAGCACGGACTGGCATCTCGCCTACCAAAGCCTGCGGCAAGAAAGGCGCATGTCTTCAAGCTTGCGTGTATTGGCCACCGCCACTAACGCGCTTTCCAGGTACTCAGCCACGATAGGTCAAGGCTGTCGAATGCCTCCCGACGCACGGCCACTCTGTGCTCTGGGCCAATCTTGTTTCCATTGATCGCGATCTGGTCCGGCGCATGTTGGCGACAGTGCGTTGGCTTACGCCACAGGCTCTAGCTACATCGCGCTTCGAGATCCCCGGCTAATGCACAGTTAGCGTCCAAGCGCTGTCAGCTTGCTCCTGTGGCGACATCTGCAGCTTTGCCTTGGCATTGGCTTTGACCGCGAAGAGCTTTGCTTCAGCTTCGGTGAAGTAATGGACTACGACCGGCACTTTCTTCGTCCATCCGTACTGGCGGTACGCAGCCAATCGGTGGTGGCCATCCAGAACGAGCAAGCGTCCGTCAGCATCCTGCCAGAGATCCAACCTGTCCAAGCTTTGCTCTCGCTTGAGAACGTCGGCAAGAGCGGCAACATGGCACTGGGTGATATCAAGACTGCGGAACTGAAACCGGCCATAGTCTGTGTCGATCTCTGGAAGCGGCACACTCAGACGCCTTGGCTTGAGTAAGCCCTTGTTGCTGCTCATGTTACAGGCCTTTCATTGTGATGATGATAGCGTTTGCGGGCTGTGCAAAATGCACGCTCTAAGGCTGCACACCCTCGCTGCCCGCTCCGGCTCTCTTGAGCCAAGCCTCTAGAGCTACCGAGGGCTTTCGTTGTGCTTCCCCGCCCCCGGCGTCATCCAGACGCAACCAGAAAGCTCAGGCAGCACAAGCTCTCAGTAGCCACCACGTGCATTTGCACCGACATGCTCATCTGCTGCCGTGATGCGCTATCACGCGCGGCCCTAGATCGCCCGCCGAGCTGTGAGGCGGAAGCCCCACTGTAATGGTGCAACTCAATTCACTAGCTTGCAGGCAGTGCAGCTCGATTGGCCCCAACCGGCTTCTGCTTTCGTTTGCGCAGGCGCTCTCCTCGGCCTCTTAGGCGGCACAGGGGATGGAGGTGCGGTCTCGCGTTGCGCAGAGCTGAACTAACGGCTATCGTTGTACAACGCGGACAACACCGGAAGTGGACAACAAAACGGTTATTTGCGCAGCACTTTCAAAGCGTTAGGAAAACGCGGCGCAAGTCCGGTACTCGCCTCCACCTTATTTTCATAGACAAACTGGACTTCAGCACCCGCTTTTCGGAGCGCTCGGAAGCGCCGTTTGCAGGTTGGTTTACAGTAACGGCCCTGGACTGGCCTCTCGGGCTTTCGGCGTCGCCGTGATCGGATGGGGCTTACCGTGCTACGCAGGTCAGCCGCCGTCAACGCTTTCCACTCCGCCTTCGCACGACAGCGCGCAGCACGATGGAGATGGTGGCGAGGCAGTTCCTGATCGAATCGCAGTTGGAAAAGCCATGCACGCCACGGCATGTCTCGAGCCGATCAAGTGCTGTTTCCGAGAATCTCAGTGCGTTGGCGGCTTTACTATGGATGCGTCCCGTTTCGGTGCCTGGCGCTTTCGCCTTCGCAAAAGATGGCGGAAGCGACGGCACCGAACAGGTAGGGGGCAGACCACCTCGGCTCCTTACGAAAAATGTTGGAATCTATCCGACATCAAGTAAGGCGGACCGACCGAGCTGAATGCGGTTTGGTGGGCTTGGCTCATCGGCATCGATGCTATGCTGCGAGCTCGAGCTTGGACATCCTGCCCTCTTTCTGAATGCCATCAGAAAAGGACGTAAGATCTCGACTGAAAGGTCATTTAGAAGTTCTCGATTCTCGAAAGAACGTCGGGGCGCCGAACATCCCACACCTTCATCCCGGCGGCGATCCCGGCCTGCAGGCCCTGTTCGGAATCCTCCAGTACGAGGCAGTCGCGCGGTTTCACCGACAGCCGCTCGGCCGCGAGACGGAAAATGGCGGGGTCCGGTTTTGGCACTCGCGCTTCAACCACGGTGACCACCACGTCGAACAGATAATCCAATCCCGCCCCACGAAGGATGGCGCGGACGACGTCGGTTTCCGCGTTCGATCCGACCGCGATCGGCAGCATGCCCTTGAGCCGTCGCGCCAGCGCCGCGACCGGCGGGTTCTCGACCGCGGTCCGTTCGGCGCGTTCCACCGTGATCCTCCGGCTGTCGGCGACAAGGCGCGCCGTGTCCAGCGCGCCGTCGTGTTCCTCCGAGAATGCGGCGATCAAGTCGTTCCGGTCGAGGCCCTTTCGCGCTTCGTACCAGGCGCGGTCCATACAGGCGCCCTGAAGGGCCAGCGCGGCATTAAAGGCGTCGAAATGCAGGGTCGCCGTCAGCGCCAATGTCCCGTCGCAGTCGAAAATCACCGCCTTCGCATCAGGCTTGGTCATCTCTGTTTTCTTTTCCCAGGGCAGCATGCAAGGCTGCAATGTCGAACGGCTTGGCGAGAGTCACGAGTGCCGGGCCGTATTGCCCGTCGAAGGGCGTGTGTGCCGGGAGGCGCCCGGACACGATCGCGACTGCGCGGGCCGAACCGGATGACAGTGCAGCGGATGCAATGCGCCACCCTTCCGGATTGCCGCCAAGCGACAGGTCCGAGACGACAAGGTCAAACGGTTGGTCCTCAAGTCGTGCCAGCGCGCCCTTGGCCGTGGTCTCTTCGACAAGCTCGGCTGCGTGGTCCTTCATGAGGGCGCGGGCCGCGGCAAGGTCCTCCGGGTCGTCTTCGACCAGCAGAACACGGTTCCACGCTGTGGCCGGCTGTTCCGCCGCCTTGGCGCGGGGCAGGATCATGCGCACCTTTGTGCCCTCGCCAAGCGTCGAGTGAATGCTGACCTCGCCGCCGGACTGGCTGATGAAGCCGTAGACCATGGCAAACCCGAGTCCGGTGCCCGTCCCGTCGGCGCGCGCCGTATAGAACGGCTCCATCGCATGTTCGACGGTCTCGGGGCTCATGCCGCATCCGGTATCGGAAACCTCGATCACCGCCCGGTCTGCTTCGGCGGCGAGCGAGATCGTGATGGATCCTGCACCATCTATGGCCTGGGCCGAGTTCAGGCACAGGTTGAGCAGGGCGCTCTCGAGTTGCCCCGGGTCGACGCGCACTTCGATCGGTTCCGGTGCCCCTCTCGTTTCAAGCGTGATCTCGTCCCTGAGGGCCATCGCCACGAGGTCGGCCATGCCGTCGATCAATGCGTTGAGCTCGACCACCTCGGGCACGAGCTTCTGCCTCCGGGCGAAGGCCAGAAGGCGTTGGACCAGCGACGTTCCGATCTCGGCAGCGTTCGCGATGGAGCCGACGAGTTCCCGTTGCGTTTCGGGCGGCGCAGTCTCCATCAGGTGCAGACTGCCGTTGATGGTCGAGAGTATGTTGCCGAAATCATGCGCGACCTCGCCTGTCACCTTGCCGAGGGCCTCGATCCGGCGGATCTGCTGCATCCGGTCGTCAATCTGCCGCTGTTCGGTGATGTCGGCAATCAGCACCACGGCACCGCCGCCCGGCAAGGGGCTTTCACGACGCAGCGCGTAGTGACCATCGGCCGTGGCCAGCATTCTGCTCCCGGCGAGACCCGGCATCTCTTCCCAACCGCCCCGGGCAACCAGCTCGTCGAGGCCGACGCGCCTGCCGTCATCCGCGGGATCGAGCCGGAGGACCTCCGACAGGCGCTCGTTCCGGGCAACGATCGCGCCACTGTCCGACAGGATCGCGACGCCGTCGGTGATGCTGCTCATCATGCTTTCGAAGAGCGCATTGCGGTCGGCGAGGCGGCGGTTGGAGCGGTCCAAGCGGATCGCGTTGGCTCGGAAGGTCCTGAAGGCGTGGAACAGCTTGCCGATCTCGTCGCCCGCACCTTCGCCGCGGGGAAGGCGCAGAGAGCGGTCGCCGGCGGCAAGACGCATCATTGCGTCCGAAACGGCACGCAGGTTGCCGGTGACATAGCCGGACACATAGAGCGCGGCGGTCAGCGCAAGGGCCGCGGAGGCGAGGACGGCAATCAGGATCGTGCTCTTTTGCAGAGCGATTGCGCTGATGGTGTCGATGCGCTCGGCGGCAATCGCGGCCTGAGCCTCGGCCGTGACCGCTTCGGCATGGGCGATGACCGCCGCGGCGCCGCGCCGGACCCGGACCAGCGCGCCCTGCGCACCGATCTGATGCATGAGCTCCAGCCGGCGCAGTTCGAACAGCCCTTCGCTCCCTTCCGCGAGGGCCACCAACTGGGCCAGATCGCCCTGGCCGTCCCGCAGGCCGTCGCCATTCGCGACGCGCCGCAATCCGTGGTAGGCGCGCTGGAACTCCCCCACGCCGATCAGGTTTTCCGCCCGCCCCGCGCCAAGCAGGACATCGGCGACCCTTTGCAGCGTGAACCAGTCCTGCCGCTCCGAGAGCGGCGTGTCCGTGCTGGCCGCCAGTTGCGCATAGCGCCGCTCGGCCCTGGCC
This sequence comes from Tropicimonas aquimaris, assembly GCF_042676185.1. Classification (NCBI taxonomy): domain Bacteria; kingdom Pseudomonadati; phylum Pseudomonadota; class Alphaproteobacteria; order Rhodobacterales; family Roseobacteraceae; genus Tropicimonas; species Tropicimonas aquimaris. Next base: position 5,258 of record NZ_JBHTJT010000009.1, read on the forward strand.
AGGGCCGCATTGGTGCGCAAGGTCTGGTCGCGATAGCCGGCACGCGCCTGCAGATGCGCAACCATCTCAAGCGTCGCGGCGCGCATGTCTTCCAGCGTGGCGGCGAGGTCGTCGCCCTCGGCGAGCCCGGCGGCAATGGCGTCGATCACCTCAACCGTTGCATCCCCTTCCTGGGCGATGCGAAACGGGCTGTCGAGCAGCAGCAGGTATGGGGCATTCGTCGCTATGCCTGCGGCCCGACGCGACAGGGTCATCGCCGCGTCGACGGCGGAGAGCGTATCGCCGTGCAACCGGTCGACGCGGGTCGTCGTGCGCTCGAGCGCTGCCCATGCGATTGCCCCGACAAGAAAGGTGGCGAGGGTGAGCGCGGCGAGAGCGAACAGCAGGCGCGCCCTGACCGATATCCGTTTCATCGCGCGGACCCGATCACGAAGAAGTAGCCCTGGCCACGCCGTGTCTGCAGGTGGACGGGCTTGGAGGGCACGGGCTCGATCTTGCGTCGCAGCCGCAGGATCAGCACGTCAATGGTGCGGTCACCGTAGTGGCTCAGGTCGGCCCCGAGTTCCGCCATGAGTTCGGGCCGCGGGATCACCCGGCCCGGGTTCAGCACCAGGTATTCCAGCAGCCGGTACTCGGCGTTGGTCAGCGCGATCTCGGAGCCATCCGCGTCGACAAGGTCGCGCCGGTCGCGGTCGAGCCGGAGCCCGCCGAAAGCGATCAGGCGCTCGGCATCGCGGTTGGGAGCGTCCATGCCGGGGTGCCCCGCCCGCCTGAGAACGGCCCGGATGCGCGCGATCAGTTCACGCGGGTTGAACGGTTTCATCATGTAGTCGTCGGCCCCTGTTTCGAGCCCTTCGATACGGTCGGCCTCGTCTCCGCGTCCGGTGAGCATGACGATCGGAAGCCCGTGCCGCCGGCGCAGGGCGATGGCAAGGTCGAGCCCGTTCTCGTTCGCAAGCCGCAGGTCGATCAGCGCAAGATCGACACCGGGGTCCGGTCCACGCGCGTGAAAGGCGGCACCATCGGCCAGGGGAACCGCCTCGAAACCGCTTTCGGACAGCAAAGCCGCCACGGTGCGCCGCAGGTTGGCGTCATCGTCTATCACCGCGATCACTGGTCGCTTGCCCCGGGGGTCCGCCATCGTTGTCATGCGCCTCCCGTGCGCTTGACGATACGGTTGCCAACATGCGCCGAGCCTGTGGCCATCGTCATCCCCTTGGCTCCGGTTTGTAACATTGTTCATCAAAAACCCGGTGCATTGCGAGTTGATATCGCTCACATCACTCGCCTGGTGTCCGGCTTGATGCGAGACTTCCCAAGACCGTGCGGTGGAGGACTGCGCGGCAAGTCTGGGAGGATTCCATGAACAAGACACTCACACTCGGTGCCGTGGCGCTGACCGCAGGTCTCGGTGCCTCGACGGCCATGGCGCAATCGCTCAACGTGGTCTGCTCGAATGAACAGGCCTGGTGCGATCTCATGGCGCAGAACTTCGAGATCGAAACCGGCATCGACGTGGCCATCGTGCGCAAGTCCACCGGTGAAACGCTTGCCCAGATCCGCGCCGAAGCGGGCAATCCCAAGGTCGATGTCTGGTGGGGTGGCACCGGCGATCCTCACTTGATTGCCGCCTCCGAAGACCTGACCGTCCCTTCCGGAGTTGATGTCTCCGGCCAGCTCGGATGGTCGCAGAGCATGACCGAGATGTCGGGAGGCAAGGCCGTCGGCGTTCACGTCGGTCTGCTCGGCATCATCTACAACACCGAGGTTCTGGCCGAGAAGGGGCTCGAGCCGCCCGCCTGCTGGCGCGACCTTGCCAAGCCGGAATACGAAGGTGAGATCCAGGTGGCGAACCCGAAATCCTCGGGCACGGCCTACACCGAACTGGCGACGCTCGTTCAGCTCTTTGGAGAAGATGAGGGCTTCAAGCTCCTCGCCGATATCGGCCGGAACGTGAACCAGTACACCAAGTCCGGCTCCGCGCCGGGCAAGGCTACCGCGCGCGGCGAGAACACCATCGGCATCGGCTTCATGCATGACATGGTGAACCTCAAGAAGCAGGGCTTCCCGGTAGAGATCGTGGCACCCTGCGAAGGCACCGGGTACGAGGTCGGCGCGGTGTCCATCATCAATGGCACGCCCAACATGGACTCCGCCAAGAAGTGGGTCGAATACGTGATCTCGGCGCCGGCGCAATCGGCCGGGCTTGAAGTAGGTGTCTACAACATCCCCTCGAACCCCGACGCGGCCACCGATCCGGACGCCCCCGACATGGCTGCGGTAAAGCTCATCGACTACGATTTTGCCACCTATGGTGCGTCCGACACGCGTGCCCGCCTGCTCGACCGCTGGGAAGCGGAAGTGAAAGGCGCCGGCGGCGTCGTCGAAGAGTGATCTTCCAGCAAGCATGAAATGACCGGCCCCGCCACGCGCGGGGCTGGCTCCATTGGGGAGCGGTGGCATGAAGCGCATTGCGTTGTTCTGGCTGGTGGCGGGTACGATTGGCTGGGCCCTGCTGCCCTGGTACCTGACGGAGAGCGGCTTCTGGCGGTTCGGATGGCTCGCCGACATGTCTGGCACGAACGCATCGGCGCTTGGCGCTGCCCTGACCGGCAAGCCATGGCTCTGGCTGCCCGCTCTTGGTTTCGTCGGGACTGCGCTTTCTCTCGGCCTCACGCGAACACAACTTGCCACGGCGCGCGGGCTCGTTGCATCCGGCACCGCCGGTCTTGCCCTGCTTATCGGACAGGCGCTCCTGATCGGTACGCGCTACGGTTTGTGGGAGGGCGAAAACCCTGGCATCGGCGCGGGGGCCTTCGTGACGGCCGCGGCGCTCCTGTTCATCGCCACGACCGGAATTTCCGGGATGGGCAAGGGACGGGGCGATGCTTTCGTCACCGGCCTCGTTGGCGCGATCGTCGCGCTGGTGGCGATCTTCGTGTTCTTCCCGCTCACCTTCATTCTCGTGCGTGCCTTCGAGCTTAAGGGCGGTGCCGGCCTGGGATTCGGGGAATTCCTGCCGCGTTTCCTCTCGTCAAAAATATGGGGCATTGGTTGCATCACCGGCGGCGGCAGTTGCGGTCCGGCCATCAACTCGTTCCTGCTCGGACTCTCGACCGCCGCTGGCACCACGATCATGGGGCTGATGTTCGCGCTGATCTTTACGCGCACCGACTTCCGGGCGAAGAAGCTCCTGCGCGTTTTGACGGTCCTGCCCATCATCACCCCGCCCTTCGTCATCGGCCTTGCGCTGATCCTTCTGTTCGGCCGCGCCGGCACCATCACCGAGTTCTTCTCCTGGGCGTTCGGCTGGGAAAAGACCCGCTGGCTCTACGGTTTTCATGGTGTCTGGCTGGCCCAGATGCTCTCGTTCACGCCCATTGCGTTCCTGGTGCTGATTGGCGTGGTGGAGGGAGTGAGCCCGTCGATGGAGGAAGCGAGTCAGACGCTCGACGCCGACCGCTGGCAGACCTTCCGCTATGTCTCCTTCCCGCTGATGCGCCCGGGGCTGGCAAACGCCTTCCTGCTCGGCTTCATCGAGTCGATTGCCGATTTCGGCAACCCGCTGGTACTGGGCGGCAATTTCAACGTGCTCTCGACCGAGATCTATTTCGCCATCGTCGGCACCATCGCCGACCCGGCGCAGGCCGCGATCCTGTCGATCACGCTGCTGACCTTCACGCTGACGGCGTTCCTCGCGCAACGCTTCTGGGTCGGCAAGAAGAACTACGCGACCGTCACCGGCAAAGCCGATTCCGGCCGCCACGCCGCGCTGAACCCTGCTCTCAGGTGGACGGCCTACCTGCTGGCGCTGCCATGGGCGTTCTTTACCATGGTACTCTACGCGCTGATCATCTTCGGATCTTTCGTGAAGCTCTGGGGCTATGACCACACCTTCACCTTCGAGCACTACCTGCGCGGCTTCAAGATCGTGGTACGCAACGGGGTGCATTTCACCGGGGCGGCGTGGGACAGCTATTTCACGACGCTGACGATCTCGGCCATAGCTGCCCCGCTGACGGCGGCGGTGGGGTTGGCCACAGCCTATCTGCTCGTGCGACAAAAATTCACCGGCAAGGACGCCTTCGAGTTCTCGACCATGCTCTCCTTCGCCATCCCCGGCACCGTGATCGGCGTTGCCTATATCATGGCCTTCAACTTCCCGCCGATCGAGCTCACCGGCACCGGCCTCATCCTCATCATCGTGTTCATCTTCCGCAACATGCCGGTCGGCGTGCGCGGCGGCATTGCCGCGATGAGCCAGCTGGACCGGTCGCTCGACGAGGCCTCGATCATGCTCGGCGCGAATTCCGCGACGACCCTGCGCCGGGTAATCCTGCCGCTGATGGGGCCGGCCATCCTTGCGGCGCTGACCTACAGTTTCGTGCGCGCCATCACGTCGGTCTCGGCGGTGATCTTCCTCGTTTCCGCCCGTCACAACATGGCGACGAGCTTCATCGTCGGCCGGGTCGAGAACGGCGAATACGGCATCGCCATCGCCTATGCCTCGGTACTGATCGTCACGATGCTCGCCGTCATCATCGCCATGCAACTCGTGATCGGCCGCCGCACCCTGCGCCGGGCGGATCGCATCGAAGCCCATTAGGAGAGCCCCATGACCAAGGGATCCGTCCGTTTTGAAGGCGTCACGAAGCATTTCGACGACGTCGTCGCCCTGAAGCCGCTCGATCTCGACATCGCGCCCGGCACGCTGGTCACGCTCCTCGGGCCCTCGGGTTGCGGCAAGACCACGACGCTGAGGCTCGTCGCCGGGCTGGAGCCCCCCACCTCGGGGCGCATCTTCATCGGGGGTGAGGACGTCACCCATCTGTCGGCGACCTACCGCAAGGTGTCGATGGTCTTCCAATCCTACGCACTATTCCCGCATATGACGGTCGCGGAGAATGTCGGCTACGGCCTCACGGTCAAACGCACGCCCAAGAGCGAAGTGCGCCCGCGGGTCGAGGAAGGGCTGGCGATGGTCGGGCTCGAAGGCTTCGGCGAGCGGTTGCCGTCGGAACTGTCGGGCGGGCAGCAACAGCGGGTGGCGGTTGCACGCGCGATCGTGCTCGAGCCCGAGGTCTTGCTGCTCGACGAGCCGCTCTCCAACCTGGACGCCAAGCTGCGCCGGCACGTGCGCGAAGAGATCCGCGAGATCCAGCAACGTCTGAAGCTCACCGCGATCTACGTCACCCACGACCAGGAAGAGGCCATGGCCGTTTCCGACCGCATCATTGTGATGAAGAACGCCGAAATCGCTCAGGAAGGCACTCCGGCGGACCTCTACGAACGTCCGAACTCGGCCTTCATTGCCGATTTCATCGGCGACGCGAACCTCCTTCCGGTCGAGGTAGCCCGGGCCGGAGAGACGGTCGATATCGTGATCGATGGTCGGCATATGGAGTTGCCCACCGCTTTCGCGACCACCGGACAGGCAAACCTGGTGCTACGCCCACACCAGTTGCGCCTGACCCGCGATGCAGTGGCGGGTGCCCTGCCCGCCGAAGTGAGCTACGCTGCCTATCTTGGCAATCAGATACAATACACGCTCACCACCGCACTCGGGGAAATCTTTGCCGTCACGGTGCCCGACGCCACGCCCTTCCACAAAGGCGACAGTGTGCACGTGGGTTTTGACCCGACGGCGGCGCGCATCGTCTCGATCTGACATGAGCAAACCCGCGCCCGGCCTGCGGCAGCTCGGGCGGTCAACTCACCGTTTGGGCCGTTGGGCATCGCAGCGATCCATCCCACACACTCGTTTTCTCGGTTCTTCCGCGTGAGGTAGCGCGCTGATGACATGTGAATGATCACTCGTGCGATCCGGAGCGAACGAACCCTCCCGCCGGGCCCTTGAAAAAGCCTGTGTCGCAATGCGCCAAGTCATTCGTTTCACTCAACCATGAGAGGATGGAAGGATTTCGGGACGAGGGGCAGGCAGGAAGCTCCGGCGCGGCTATTCTACGAGTTTGATCTGGCGGGCCACGTCCCGGCCAATCACGTGCTGCACGAGATCGATCTGTTCATCGATGGTGACAGCCTGCGGGACGCGCTGCGCCCCTCCTGGCCGCCCATCCATTGAACCCGAGCTGGTCATGCGGATGATGGTGATCGGCTACGTCATGGGGGTCAGTTCGAAACGCTGCTTCTGCGATGAGGTCGATCCAAACCTGGCCTGTATATTGTTCTGTCGGCTCGAACCGAAGGGGAAGGTCCAGGATCACTCGACTTTCTACCGCATTCGCCACGGCAAGTTCCGGGAAAGCAACCTGCTGCGGCAGGTGTTTGTTGCTACGGTCGAGCGGAGCATCCCGTGTCCGGTGATGGCTTTTCTGTCGACGCCAGCCTGATCTCGGCTAACGCCAATAAGGTCCGGTCCATTGCGGCCGCGGACTGGAGGCCGGAGGTCGCGCGTGAGGCCGGGAACCGGGCGGCGCGAGAATACCCGGAAACGCTGGAGGACGCCGCCTTCAGACTCGCATCGCCGGTCCCGCCGAAGTTCGTAGGCAGGTCTGATCCGGCTGCGCGATGGCCCAGCGACGATGCAAGCCGTCCATGCCTTGCCTTTGCAACCAACTACCTGATCGACACCAACAACGCGGTCATCATGGATGTCGAGGCGACGAGAGCGATCCGCTTGGCGGAACTCGGCGCCTCGCGCACAATGCTCGACAGGATCGAGAGGAGATTCGGGATAGCATCAAAGCCGATGAGCCACATCCTCCAAACCGCGATCAAATCGGTCGGCCCACTCAAATCGATGGCGGACAGGTAGCGCCGCCCTTGTCACTGCAATCGAGCAGTTTTCTCTCCATTGAGCTGGACGATGGGATCGGTCAGCCCGGCGTGTACCAGATCGGCGAGGTATAGGCGCGTTCCTGCTGGCTTGCGTCCACGGTGACGGGCAGGTCGATCCCGAAGAAGACGCTGTCATACGTCGTCCATCGTGGAGTCGGGATCTCGAGCACGCGCACGTAGTAGAAGGCGCGCTGCGTCGGGTCGAACTCCGGGTCCTCCCAGAAGGCGTCCAGATAGGGCGCACCGATCGCGTTCGTGTAGGTGGCCGTCTGCGGATCGACCGTATCGCCCACTGGAGGCAACTTGCCGTCGGTGTCCGGTTGGCGATCGTCCGACCAGGCAACATCGTACACCCGCTCCTGCGGCCCCTCCGCCGTTGTCCAGCCCTTGACCATCTGGATGCGGTCGAGGTTCGCGCCATCGGGGTCGCGCAGAGCACGGATCAGGAACTTCGGCGCGGCGCCTTCGGGGGCGGCGCTCAGATCAGCGCCCATCGGCACGCCGGCCTCGTAGCCATGGGCGGCGAAGTCGGAGCGGGTCATGTCCGTTTCCTCGAACTCCCAGCCGCCGAACACACGGACCCGGAGGCGGGTGCCTGTCGTCGCGTAGACTTCCTTCCGCTCCATCGCGTCCCAGAGCGCCTCGCGCGTGTTCTCCCGCGCCCAAATCGCGGCGATCCCCGAGGCGATCGCATCCGCATGGGTCAGGTCGTCGACTGGATCGGGTGTCGCGCGGCCGGTGATCGTTTCCTCGTAGCGGATCGGATTGCCCGTCGGTTCGACGAGCGCAACCTTGCCGAAGAAATTGTTCTCCGCCGCCGTCGACAGCCCAGTGTGCGCGTCCGTCGAGCCGACGACGCCGAACTTGAAGGGGTTGGTGCCCAGTTCGGCTTCGTACTGGAGGCCACGCTTCAGGGCGGAGCGGGCATATTCCCTCGGCAGCATGTCGGGCGTCTTCGGCTCGGGGCCGAAACTGCCCTTGTCCCAGGTGCCGTAGTCCGCAAACGCGTCGTCGGGCGAGAGCATCGGATGAGCTTCGCCATCGCCTTTCATCTGCGTGATCTCGTAGAGCGGTTCGTACTGCATGCGGCGCTCCGCGTAGTCCGCCGTCAACGGCTCACCGGACAGGGTGATGTCATCGAACATCAGGCCGTTGGATAGGTTGCCGCCATGAGGGATCGCGAACATCCGGCCGCCCGTTGTCTCCTCGTAGTCGGCCATCCAGTCCCAGAGCACCTCAGGATCGTCAGTGTCATAGGAACTGATTGGTACTTTCTGATCGGCGAGATCCTTGCCATCCCGGTAGATGATGTTCCGGTGCATGTTCGAGCCGTTGGGTTGCGAGGTCCATTCGAAGCCGATGAAGGCGGTAAAGGCTCCGGGATCGTTATGGCGCTCGGCGGCCTCGGTCGCCTTCTCCCACATGGACTGGCCGAAGGGCGTGCCGGCCAGAGGGTCTTCGCCCTTGAAGGTCGCCTGCATCCAGAATTCGTAGGAGGCGACCATCGATTCCTCCGTGCCTGGCGCGGCGATCTCGGCGAGTTGGGCGCCCCACTCGGTGTCGGTCAGAACGGGGTCTTCGGCGGCAAGAGCGGCGGGGATGCCAAGGTTTTCGGCGTGATCCGTCACCACGAGCCAGTCGAGCGGTCGTTGAAGGCGTGCGGGAATGCCATTGGAGGAGATCACCTCCTCGCCCTTGGCAAAGAGAAAAGCGTCGTCCGGTGTCGTTGTCGCGCCGACCAGGCCGGCATCGGCTGAGAAGGAGGTGTGCAGATGCGTGTCGCCGAAGAAGACCTGGTTCGGAAAGTCCTCCTGCAAGTAGGGCGAATACTCGATATCCACTCCCGGCCTGAGGCCCGGAAGTTCCTGAGCAATTGCTGCGATAGGCTGTCCACAGCAAATGGCCGCCACAACGACAATAATCCGCATGTAAATTCCTCCTCTGGCGAGACGATGGCGCACGAATTATGACGCCGTTCACGAAATCCGGTTGGTCAGATCTGGACACCTGTCGCGGCGGCAAGGTAGCACGCTTGGGCATCAGGGAATGCCGGTATCAGGCATTTGGCGCGGGGAGATTGATCACATGCATTCGCCATCCGATGGTGCAGAAGCGCGTCTTCTACATGCTGACTGGTTGTCCGTACTTCCCGGGGATCTGGCCAAGCGTCTGCGCGTTGCCAGCGCTCGGCGCAAATGTCCTTCCGGTACGGTTTTCTGGTCCTATGGTGACAAGCCCGACGGGCTCTACGGACTAATCTCCGGAAGTGTTCGGATGGATACGATCTGGTCTCATCACGGACCTTCGATGTTGAGTACCTTTCACGCCGGTGCGTGGCTTGGCGAGGCAGAGTTTCTCGCGGACTCGCCACGGATCACCTCGATGTCCGCGTTACGCGCGTGTGAATACCTCTTTATCGGAGCCAAGACGATCGAAACGATTGTACGCGAAAGGCCGGAACTCTGGCGCGGGATCGGGCTGCTCGCCTTTGAGCACCTGAGCCTGGCGGTCGCGGCGCTCGACGATGCGATGATCCGTTCCTCCAAGGCGCGGCTCGCAGCCGTGCTCGTCCGTCTATGCGGCGCGCGTCTGGGAACCGCGGAAGATACCGTATCGCTGGAGATCGACGTCACGCAATCCGACCTCGCGCAGATGGCAAACCTCTCGCGTTCGGTCGTCGGAGGTCACTTGGAGGAAATGGAACGCAACGGCATCATCCGGCGCAGTTACGGCCGGATGAGCGTGGCCAACATCGATGCCCTGCGCGCAGCGGCCGGAGTCGACAAGTCTCCCAAGAAGGATGGAGACTGACGGGTGTCGAACACCGTCAGGTAACGATTTCGGCTTTGCATTGGATGCTGCGCAATCAACCAATGGCTGGTGTGGTGCCGCCGGACCGCAGTGCAGGTGCATTCCATGATCGACGGCACTGAGCGGTCTTCGACAGTCCTGCCCGATGCAGGGTCTGCGCTTCTCGCGGATGCAGATGACCGCCGTGGGCGGGGAACAGAAGTTCGCCGCATTTTGCGCCAATGTCGCATGTACGGATTCTTCTTCTTTAACGTCACAATGTGCGAATGTCGGGTTCCGGCGCATTCACGTCTTGTCGTCATCCAGCGCTCGGCGCGACTTCCGAAACTGGGTCGGCGTCAAGCCATTCACCCGACGAAAGGCGCGGGTGAAGTTGGCCGGGTCCGCAAAGCCAAGAGCGGCGGCAATGTCCGCGATGGAACGGTCGCTGGCCGAAAGCGCGACACGTGCGTATTCCTGTCGAACGACGTCGATCTCGCTGGAGATGTCCGTACCGAATGCTGCCAGGCGGCGTTTCAGTTGCTGCTGACTCATTGATGCGAGCGCGGCGCACTCAGGTGCCGACAGATTGCCCATCCCTACATGAGCGCGCAGCATCTGGCGAAAGGAGCCGACGAATTCTGGCGTTCCACTGTCCGGTGCCGCCTTGAAGCAATTGTTGGCCTCCTCGTGCTCGAAAGGTGTTGCCAACCACGATGACGGAAAGCGTAGGCGAAACCCCATGCGGTCGCCTTTTATCGGGTGCATCAGGTCAAAGTCTGACGGAAGCGCCTTCGGGTCGCTGACCACAACGGTCACTTTCGACGGATCGAGACGGTCCTGCAATGCGCGCCGCAGGATGGACCAGCCGAGCGCGGCCATGAAAGCATCGTTCTGTGCCGGGAGGATCGTTGGTTGGAAGGCACGCCGTTCTCCGAGAGTTACGTTTGACCCATCGAGGTGAAGAAACTCTTCGGCCGAGGATGCAATCGTGTTCGCCGTCGAAACGAAGATCGATAGATAGTCCCCGACGGTGGAGGCTCGCGCCTCGGCGTCAGCGAGCAGCGGCCAACCGTCCAGGTTCAGACTTGAACCCACACGGGCGCCGAGAAAATTGTCACCGGCCGCGTACGCAGCGCTCTCTACAAACTGCGTGATAACCATGACATGGATAGAGAGTTCTGGATCAAGCGTCATCTCCTCGCTCAATCCGACGCTCTCGAATACTGGCTCCGGGTCGACACCGCGACTGCGCATTTCGCTCACAAAGGGGCGAAGAACGCTCACTTTTACGAGTGGCAGGTTTGGTGGCATCCGGTTCTTTTCCCCGTAATATATACCTTTGAGCCTATCAATCGACAGAAAGGCGCACAGCAGAAATCCCCCATATCAGTCTCCAGGGATCAAAAATCTGATCTCGCCGACCCACAGGGACAGGACGCATGTGATCTGGTCGTTATACTGGCTTCCCACTGGAGCGTTCCGGCCAGGGGCGCTGCGTCCAATGGGAGATGGAAATGTGCAAGTTCTTCAACTCGGTTGCCGGCGTCGCTCTCGCCGTAGCAACCGTCAGTTCTGCAGTCGCACAGGAGGAAGCGGGACCGCCGCCGATCCTGTTCACGAATGTCGACGTTTTCGACGGCTTTGGACCGGATCTGATCGAAGACGCCAACGTTCTCGTCGAAGGCAACGCAATAACTCAGGTCTCGACCGACCCTATCGAGATAGAGGGTGCGTTCGTCGTTGATGCGACCGGCAAAACAATGACGCCAGGCTTGATCGACATGCACCAGCACGTGATGCTGAACCCACCCGAAGGCACGGCGGCATATCAGACCCGATGGGACGACGCGTCGGGCGGGGCGATCGCCATCCAATACATCAACGATCACATGCTCGTGAAGGGTATCACAACGGTCCGCGACATCGCAGGCGATCCGTTGGACATCGCCAAAGCCATCGATATGGATCTGATCAGGGGACCACGAATCTATTCTGCAGGTGGCGCAATAGGTCAGACCGGCGGTCACAGCGACTGGGCGGGTAGGAACGTCCCGCCGCATACGCTCGAAAACGGTCTGGATATGGGGCAGGCGACGTCGAACACATGGGTGGCTGATGGTGTTGACGACGTGACGCGGGCCGCGCGCCTGAACTTCCGTCGCGGCGCAGCTTTTCTCAAGGTGATGGGCGGCGGCGGTGTTGCCAGTGAATTCGATCCCCTCGAGATCCTGGGCCTGGCCGAGGACGAAGTCGCTCGTGCGGTGGAAATTGCAAGGGACAATGGCACTTACGTGGCGGTTCATGCCTATCACGACGAAAGTTACGACCGGCATCTCCGTCTCGGCACCCGCTCCTTCGAACATGGCTTCCTGATTTCGGAAGTCATGGTTAAGCGCATGGTCGCAAAATACAATGAGACCAAGGACATCGTCTGGAGCTTCCAGTGCTACATGAGCGTGAAGTCCTTCGGCAGCTATGAAACGATGCCCGACTTCTTCACACATGAACAGAAACTCAAGGGCGTTGCCGCGGGTGAAGGCGTGCGCCGAATGTCCAAGTGGATGAACGAATACGGCATGTTCATCGTCGGCGGGTCGGACATTTTCAGCCCCGGATTGGTTGAGAAGATCAAGGAAGACCTCACCTGCAACGTCGAGGCTGGTTTCAGCCCCGCGCAGGCCCTGAAGCATTGGACAGGAAACGCTGGGATCGTGCTCAAGTGGTCGGGGCCAAAGGACCCTTACCCGACATACAAGCTCGGACAGATTGCGCCCGACAGCTATGCCGACATCCTGATCTGGGACGGCAACCCGCTGGAGGACATCAACCTGATCCTCGACGAGACCAACCTGCAGCTCGTCATGAAGAACGGCCGCGCTTACAAAAACACGATGGTCGACAGCGACAGTATCATGTACCGGCCGGCGGTTCGGGAACCGCAGATGCACCCGTGAGCCGGATCACCATGAAGTACGGTGCGATCGCAAAGAACTCGCCGGACTGATTGTACGGCGGGGCGGTTTCATACCTCGGCTGCCTCGCCGGTCGTAAAATGGGATTCAGGCCCAGGCTGGCGCGCAATAGGAGAACGCGTGTCCTTTGTGTCGAAACGTTTTGCAGTAGCCTTGGTCACGCTCTTGCTGCCCGGAACGTTGGTCGCGCAGGAGGGGCTTTCCGGCCCGTCCTCGGTGGCTGCCGAACTGTCTCCGCGAGACGGGCTCACGGACCCGCAGCCGCGGACCAACTTCCCGCGCAACGCCCTTCCCGGCTACTTCGGCTGGAAGGACCGGTTGGCGGAGGGCGGCTTCCGCTTCAATCTCGATTACCTCACCCTGGGAGCTCGTTCCCATGAAAACCGTGCTTTCCGGTTCGCCGTCTTGCGCAGGGATTGCTGAAGGACAATTAAAAAGCAGAGTTCGATCAGCGGATGCCGCATTCCCATTGGTGACCTCTTGTGCTCTACGGCCCGCCAAAGCTCGAATTGAGCTGCAAGCCACACCAGCGCTCCTTGCGAATGCTGACAGTTCAGGGACAGGACAATGAAAGCAGCACATGAGAACTGGGGCTCTCGCCTCGGTTTCATTCTGGCGACCGCAGGGTCTGCGATCGGCCTTGGGAACATCTGGAAATTCCCCTATGTCGCCGGCGAAAACGGAGGGGCTGCCTTTATCATCATCTATCTCGGGATCGTCTTCACCATCGGCCTATCGGTCATGCTGGCGGAAATCGCCATCGGGCGACACGCCCAGACCGATGCCATCAGTGCCTTCCGGAAAATCGGCAAGCCGGGCTGGACCTTCGTTGGCGTCCTTGGCGTCGTGACAGCCGTCATCATCCTGTCCTTCTATTCGGTCGTGGCCGGCTGGTGCATTGCCTATATCGTCAAGTCCGCCGGCGGCGCGTTTTCGGGCATGGACGCGGAAGCGATCGGGGGGGCATTCGGCTCGTTCATCGGATCTCCGGTGGCCCCGATCGTCTACCATGGCATCTTCGCAAGCCTGACCATGGCCGTTGTCATCGGAGGCGTCGCCGGGGGCATCGAGAAGGCCAGCAAGTTCCTGATGCCCATGCTCTTTGTCATCCTCATTGCGCTGGTTGCGCGATCCGTGACCCTTCCGGGTGCGGCGCAGGGCCTGGAGTTCTTCCTTGCGCCGGACTTCTCCAAGATCTCTGCCCTTACCGTCATGGCCGCACTCGGCCAGGCGTTCTTCTCACTCTCCCTCGGCATGGCGATCCTGCTGACCTTCGGATCCTATGTCGACAGGCAGACAAATCTCGGAAAATCCGCGGTCCAGATCGTATTTCTGGATACGCTGGTCGCCATCCTGGCCGGGCTGGCCATCCTGCCGGCCGTCTTTGCCTTAGGCATGGATCCCGCGGCGGGGCCGGGCCTGACATTCGTGACCTTGCCGACAGTGTTCAACTCCATGCCCGGCGGGTACTTCTTTGCCATCATCTTCTTCGTGCTGCTGACCATCGCCGCGCTGACCTCGTCGGTCTCGGTTCTCGAGCCGGTCGTCGCCTTCTTCACCAACATGGGCCTTTCTCGCAAGACGGCCACCATCGGATCCGGCGTGATCATTTTCCTGCTCGGTATCCCCTCCTCCCTGTCGGTCGGGATCTGGAATGACATCCACTTCATCAAGGGCCAGGGCTTCCTCGATTCCGCCAGCTGGTTGACGGACAAGCTCCTGTTGCCGATTGGCGGCCTGCTGATCTGCATCTTCGCCGGCTGGATCATTGCTCCGGTCATGAAAAGGGAAGTGTCTGGAGATGGCGCACCGGGCCTCCTGACCAGGGCCTGGCTTCTCATATTGCGCTTCATCGCCCCGGTCGCGATCCTTCTCATTCTCCTGAGCGGATTGGAGATAATCGCGTTCTGACGCTAAATGATCGGCTTCAGCGCCTGTGGGTCTGAACTCTTCGTCCGCGGGGCGCTGAACGGCAATTCCCATCCGCGCTTCACCATCCATTCATGGGACGGCGATGCGACGGGGTAGCTGATCGTCAGCGCTTCGCGCTGCTGCGATCGCGATGCCGGAGTGGAGCGTGACCAGCGGTCGGTCGGTATTCTACGCCCCCCAAGCGCTCCCTGCGGCCGCGAGCCACGCGCCGATCCTGTCCGTGTCCACTGCGTCTCCATGCGCGTCGACGAACTGCAACACCGGCGGCCTCGATTTTTCGCCACCTTGCCAGGTAGCCCTCGGTCAGTCCCGAAGGCGCAGGCTCGCTGGAACGGTTCCATCCATGGGCTGTTTCGCGCGGCCCGATGAGGGGTCAGCACCGATTGATGCAAGGTGAAAACGCCGGTTGCAAACACAACCGAGGAGCAACGCGGCGGACGGGCTGCGGTCGGCTGCAGTCGGGTGTGCGTGAGGTCAGCCACACGAGAAAAGGACAGCGGCCATGAACCGGGCAAGCTCGTGGGTGTCGATGCAAACACCTTCGGGCGGTTTCCGTGGAACCAAATGCGCCGTGACACGTTGGCAGGTCGGCCCGGGAGCGCTCGGGGTTTTTCAAGGGATCTCTGCATGACCAAGTCCAACCTCCCCTTCGACCGGTCCGCGGCCCGCTCCAACATACTCGGAGCAGAACCGCAGGAGGGCGGAACCAACTTCGCGATCTTCAGCGAACACGCCTCGGCGGTGGAGCTCTGCCTCTTCGACGATTCCGGCGCGCCCACGCAGTCGGGGATGCTGCCGGAGATGGAGGGCGGGATATGGTTCGGCTTCCTGCCGGACGTCGGCCCCGGCCAGCGCTATGGCTAACGCGTCCACGGGCCTTACGAGCCGGACCGGGGGCACCGTTTCAATCCCGCAAAGCTGCTCATAGACCCCTATGCCCGCCGTCTCGATCGCGAGTTGATCTGGAACGACGCGGTTTTCGGCTACGACGTCGCCACCGGCGACGACCTCTCCCTTGATGACCGCGACAGCGCGCCTTTCGTGCCCAAGGGCGTGGTCTCCGACCCGGTGTTCGACTGGAACGGCGATCTGGCGATCCGCCGCCGCTGGTCGGAAACCGTGATCTACGAGGCGCATCTGCGCGGCCTCACCATGCAGCACCCCGCTGTGCCCGAGGAACAGCGCGGCACCTTCACGGCGCTCGCCCATCCGGCCGTCCTCGACCACCTCAACCGGATCGGCGTCACGGCGGTCGAGCTGCTCCCGGTGCAATCCTTCCTGCGCGACCAGCACCTCGTCGACAAGGGGCTCACCAATTACTGGGGCTACAACACGATCAACTTCTTCTCGCCCCAGGCCTCCTATCTCGCCGGCGGGCACGTGGAGGAGATCAAGCGCACCGTGAAGGCCCTGCACAAGGCCGGCATCGAGGTGATCCTCGACGTGGTCTACAACCACACCGCCGAGGGCAGCGAGAAGGGCCCGACGCTGAGTTTTCGCGGCATCGACAACCTCACCTATTACCTCACCGATCCCGAGCACCCGCGCCACTGCTATGACGTGACCGGCACCGGCAACACGCTCAACGTCGCGCATCCGGCCGTGCTGCGCATGGTGCTCGACAGTTTGCGGTACTGGGTGGAGGTCATGCATATCGACGGCTTTCGCTTCGACCTCGCCTCGACGCTCGGCCGCGAACCGACCGGGTTCGAACGCGAGGGCGCCTTCTTCGCCGCGATGAAGCAGGACCCGGTGCTCTCGTCGGTGAAGCTGATCGCCGAGCCCTGGGATGTGGGCGACGGCGGCTACCAGGTTGGCGGTTTTCCCTGGCCTTTCCGCGAATGGAACGACAAGTTCCGCGACGACGTGCGCGGCTTCTGGCGGCGCGACCCGGAGATGGCCGGCCGGTTCTCCGAACGGCTCCTCGGCTCGCCCGTGCAGTTCGGCCATTCGCTCCGCCCGGCCACGAGCTCCGTCAATTTCATCGCCGCCCACGACGGCTTCACCCTGCGCGATACGGTCTCCTACAACCACAAGCACAACGACGCCAATGGCGAGGATGGGCGCGACGGCCACGACCACAACGTCTCCGACAACATGGGGGCGGAAGGCGCGACCGATGATGCGGTCATAAACGACGCCCGCAACGCACGCGTGAAGGCGATGCTCGCGGCGCTGTTCCTGTCGCGCGGCGTGCCGATGCTGCTCGCCGGTGACGAAATGGGCAACACACAGGACGGCAACAACAACGTCTACGCCCAGGACAACGAGACATCCTGGCTCGACTGGGATGCGGCCGACACCGACCTCGTCGACTGGGTGGCCCGGCTGACCGCGCTGAGGCGCAGCTTTCCGGACCTCTCGAGCCGCACCTTCGAGGGTATTTCCGGCGCTCAGGGCGACCGCCTGGACGCGGTGCACTGGTGGCACCCCGAGGGGCGTCACATGGAGGACAGCGACTGGCCGACGACGCTCTGTTTCGGGTTGATCCTCGACGGCGACGACCACAACCTGCTGATGCTGTTCAACGCGGGTGACGCCACCGCGGTCACCCTCCCGGAGGGCAACTGGCGGTTGCGGCTCGCGAGCCGCGAACTTGCGCCCGAAGCGCACCCACTTGAAATGCCCCCTCAGAGCGTTGCGGTATTCGACAATGGCTGACGGGGTCCCGGCGCGGTACTGGGGCGTCGCCCGTTCCGGCGACGGATGGCGCGCCCGGCTCTGGGCCCCCGGGGCGACCCGCGTCGCCGTCGAAATCGACGGCACCCGCCACGACCTCGCCCGCGATGCCGACGACCGGTTCGAGGGGTATCTCGCAGCCCCCGCCGGTAGCCTTTACCGCCTGGTTGTCGATGACGCGCCGATGGTCGACCCGGCCTCGCGCGCGCAACCCCATGGGCTTTTCGGCCCCTCGGCCCTTGTCGATCTCTCGGGCTTTCGCTGGCAACACGACCGGCCGGGCCGTCCCTGGCATGAAGCGGTCATCTCCGAGATCCATATCGGCACCTTCACCCCCGAGGGCACCTTTGCCGCTGCCGCCGACCGTCTCGAGGGGCTGGTAGAACTCGGCATCACCGCCATCGAACTGATGCCGTTGAACCAGATCCCGGGGCAGCACGGCTGGGGGTACGACACCGCCCTCCCCTTCGCGCCGCACCACGCCTACGGCACGCCCGAGGATCTCTGCCGGCTGGTCGACCGCGCTCACGGGCTCGGCCTGATGGTGCTGCTCGACGTGGTCTACAACCACTTCGGCCCCGAGGGCGTCGACCTGCACCGCATCGCGCCGCCGTTCTTCGACCAGACCCGCAGCACGCCCTGGGGAGCGGCCATCGACTTCACCAAGGAGCCGGTGCGCGATTTCTACCGGGCCAATGCCTTGATGTGGCTGACCGAGTACCGGATCGACGGGTTCCGCTTTGATGCGACCCACCAGATCCAGGACCCCTCCGACATCCATATTCTCGACGAGATCTCCGCGGCCGCGCGTGCCGCCGTGGACGGGCCGGTCTACCTGGTCGCCGAGGACGAGCGCAATGACACCGCGCTGCGCGAAACCGGAATGCTCGACGCCCATTGGAACGACGATTACCACCACGCGATCCACTGTGCGCTGACCGGAGAGGCAGAGAGCTACTATCGCTCCTTCGCGGTCGATCCGATCGCCGATCTCCTGCTGGCGCTCCGTTCGGGCCAGGTGCGGCAGGGCCAGGAGCGCGCGGGCAGCGACATCGCGCGCGGCAAGCCGTCGGGCCACCTGCCGCCCTGCGCGTTCGTCAATTCCAACCAGACCCACGACCAGGTCGGCAACCGCGCCCTCGGCGAGCGGCTGGTCGCGCTCGCGGGCGACCCGGCGACCCGCGCCACCCATGCGATGCTGCTCTGTCTGCCCTTCGTGCCGATGCTGTTCATGGGCGAGGAGCGCGGCGAGACCCGTCCTTTCCAGTTCTTCGCCGACCCCGGCGAAGACCTTGCCCAGGCCTACCGCGACGGGCGCCGGGCGGAGTTTGCCGGGTTCTCCGCCTTTGCCGGGGCAACGGTGCCCGACCCCACGTCCCCCGCCACGCGCGATGCCTCGCGCCTCGGCTGGGCCGACGACGACCGCGCGCGCGGCTGGCTGGACCTTACCCGCCGGTGCCTGGCATTCCGACGCGAGCACGTCGTTCCGCGTGTCGCCTCAGGTCTCGTCGGCGACCCCGAAGCCTGGCGCACCGGTCAGCGCTCGATCGCCGCCGAATGGCGCTTCGCCGCCGGCCGTCTCCGGATCGCGGCCAATCTCGGGGCGCTGCCCGACACGCCGCCCGACTGGTCGCCGGACCTTTCCGAGGGCGACCCGGCCCTCTCCCCCTTCGCCTTCGCCGTGAGCACATGACCATGTTCCCCACAGCCACCTACCGGCTCCAGCTTCGGGGCGGCGTCGACTTCGCCGCCGCCGAGACATGGCTGCCCCACCTCGCTTCCCTCGGGATCTCGCATCTCTACCTGTCGCCGATCTTTACCGCGCAGCACGGATCGACCCATGGCTACGACATCATCGACCCCGGCGAGATCGACCCGGCCCTCGGTGGCCGCGCGGGTTTCTCGCGCCTTGCCAGGGCGGCCAGGGCGCAGGGTCTCGGGCTGATCCTCGACATCGTCCCGAACCATACCGCCTTCACCCCGGCCAATCCCTGGCTGCGCGACGTCCTGCGCTACGGCGAACACAGCCGTTTCGCGCATCATTTCGACATCGATTGGCAGGCGGGACCGCTGGTCCTGCCGCTGCTCGACGGCACCTTCGACCAGGCGCTCGAACGCGGCGACCTCACGCTGCGGCGCGAGGCCGGCCGGCCGGTGCTCGAAGCGCCGGGGCTTACCCTGCCGCTTGCCCCCGGCACAGACATCTCCCGCAATGACCGCGACGCCCTGCGCGCCGTCCACGACGCCCAATCCTGGCGGCTGACCGATTGGCGCTACGAACGTGACGGGGTGACCCATCGGCGGTTCTTCAACGTCACGTCGCTGATCGGGATGCAGGTCGAACGGGCCGAGGTCTTCGAAGACATGCATGCGCTGCTGTTCGATCTTGTCGATGCTGGCGAGGTCGATGGTGTGCGGGTCGACCATGTCGATGGGCTGGCCGACCCGACGGGTTACCTCCGTCGTCTTGCCGCGAACCTCGGACCGGTGCCGATCTGGGTCGAGAAGATCCTGGTCGGCGAAGAACAGCTGCCCGATTGGCCGGCTGCCGGCACAACCGGCTACGAGGCCGCGCGCGCCATCGCCTGCGTGCTTACCGACGAAGCCGGCTGGCAGCGGCTGCACGCGCTCTGGCAGGAGGAGACCGGCCGCGACATGAGCTTCCGCGAGGCGCTTGCCGAGGCCAAGGACCAGGTACTGCGCGAGGAACTTGCGGCCGAACTGCACGAGCTGATCGCGCTGTGCAAACCGGTGCTTGGCGACGATCCAGAAACCGACGCTGGCGCCGAATCCATTCGTGAGGCGGTCTTCGCCCTGCTCATCGCCTTCCCGCGCTACCGCAGCTATATCCAACCCGGGCGCGCGCCCCGCGAGGTTGACGTGACCTTGTGGCAGGAGGTAGCCGAGAAGGCCGCGCAAGGCCTCCGTTCGGATCGGGTGGTCCGCGCTCTCGTCGAGGCGATCCTGCGATCCGAGACCGCCGAAGAGGCGGCGCTCACCCGGCGGTTCCAGCAGGTGTCGGGGGCGCTGCTCGCGAAGGCGCAGGAAGACACCGCGGGGTTCCGCTGGGTGCCCTGTCTCGCCGCAAACGAAGTGGGCGCCGAACCCGACGAGCCCGCCTGGGACGGGGCGCAGTTCCTCGACTGGGCGGCGACCCGAGGATCACGCGGGCTCACCCTGACCTCGTCGCACGACACCAAGCGCAGCGAGGACGCGCGGATGCGGCTCGTTGCGCTTACGCATTGCCCCGACGACTTCGCCGCGCTGTGGGCCCGCGCCCGCGCCCTTCCCGAAGCCACTGCCCCCGATCCGAACCAATGCTGGTACATCCTGCAGTCTCTGATCGCGCTCTGGCAGCCCGTTGGCCAGTCGATCGCACAGGATCTCGCCGACCGGCTCGTGCAGCATACAGAGAAGGCCCTGCGCGAGGCGAAGGAGACGACAACCTGGGCGCATCCGGACGCCGAGGTCGAACAGGCCGCGGCTGCATTTGCCCGTGCGCTGGTGGCCGACTGGACGCGGGACGAGCCACCGCGGCTTGCCCCGATCCTTGCCGCGGGCGAGGCACTGTCACGCCTGCAGCTCGAACTGAAACTCGCGCTCCCGGGCGTGCCCGACTTCTACCAGGGGGCGGAAGGGGCGCTCCTCGACCTCACCGACCCCGACAACCGCCGCCCCGTCTCGCCTGCCGAAATGGAAGCCCTGTGTTCGTCCTCCGGAGCCGTTGGAGCAAAGTGCCGTCTGACCCGCGCCCGTCTTGCCGGGGCCGAGCCCGCCGGCGACGACTGGCCCGCAATGGACCCGGGCACCCGGATCATGGCGCGTTACAAGCCGCTTCTGGACCGCTGCCGTGAAGCGAGTTTCGGCGTTTCCCATGGTTCTGACGTTGATTAGGATTGTCCGGGCAGGTTCTCATTGCCCTTGACGTTTCCTCACAAGCTCCACTCCCCACGTCTGCGCCAACCCAACGTCGGCGGACGAGGATACACCTCATGGCGCTCGGGGCAGATGAATTGATCATTCAACTCATCCCATTCGGCGTCTGATCGGGTGAATGTGCTTTTCCACCCGCTCCGCCTTGTCGATGACAGGGATGAACGGAATGATGATGCGTTTCGCGATCAGCCATCCGAAGGTCTCGGCAGTGCCGTAGACCGTGTCTGCCGCAAGCCAGAGAACTGCGGTTTTGTCGGAGACAACAGCCACGGAGGGAGGGACAGTATTTCAGGTGTTGTCGTTGAACCAAGGACGAGAAGCTGGCCCCCTTGGCGATGCAGGCGACAACGCGGGCTCTACATGCTAAGCGTTGGCCAATCCCAACCGCCGGAGACACCGCTGAAGGTGTCGGCGAGAAAGTCGGTCCCCATGCGACTGCACCTCGGCTGTCGGCTCAGCTTTCAGCTGCCATCAGCGACACCGATGATACTTCTACTGAATGTTCACTACTCGCGCGCAAGCGATCTGGAGCGGCCCGATGTGCTGACGACCAATCCCGCAGTTCCCATCGAGAATTACCGTGACGGCTTCGGCAACTGGTGTTGTCGACTGTCGGCGCCAGCAGGGCGCTTCACGGTTTCCACGGATGGTATCATTCGGGATCCCGGTCTTTCCGACCTCAAGGATCTTGCCGCTGCCCAGGTCGAAATCGGCAAACTGCCGAGCGAGGTCCTGACCTTTCTTCTGCCGAGCAGGTATTGCGAGACGGATCTTCTGTCAGATTTCGCCTGGAAGCAATTCGGAGACACCCGGGCAGGCTGGCCGCGCGTCCAGGCGGTGTGCGACTTCGTGCATGATCACGTGACTTTCGGCTATCAGCACGCACGTGCGACACGCACGGCCGCCGAAACTCTGAACGAAGGCGTCGGTGTCTGCCGCGATTATACCCACCTTGCGATCACACTCTGCCGGTGCCTGAACATCCCGGCGCGCTACTGCACCGGCTACGTCAGTGACATCGGTCAGGAACCGCCATTTCCTCCGATGGATTTCGCGGCCTGGATGGAGGTCTATCTCGGCGGCGCGTGGTGGGTGTTCGACCCACGCAACAACGACATCCGTTTCGGGCGAGTTCTCGTTGCGCGGGGGCGCGATGCGGCCTACGTGCCTTTGACACACGGATTTGGCGAGCATCAGCTTACCGACTTCGCTGTATGGATCGAACAGCAGGATGGGGCATCACAGACCTGATCCCGGAAACGGCACCCTGCGAGTGGTGACTCAAGGCGGGCACGAGGAAGAGACACGATGGAGAGAAACGCATGCTGAAAAAGGCGCCTTACCCGATCGACAAGATCCGCGTTCCGGTCAAACGCATCAAGACCCTGGATCCTGACAAGGTGTTGGAGCTTGCCGAAAGCATCATGCAACATGGCCAGAAGACACCAATACGCTTGCGCAAGGACGGTGATCGGTTTGTCCTGATCGAGGGGTTGCATCGGCTCGAAGCGCTTCGGGCGCTCGGAGAGAAAACGATTATCGGCTACCTCGTAAGTGCGCGGCTGCACTGACTCGCATCTCGCCAGCATGTGCGCTTTCCGATCCCGTGAAATCCATTCCAGATTTGACTGGCCTTCGAGACCTGGCTGTGCTCTGCGGAAGATGGCTTACCCAGGATTCTCGGGTCGGTTTCAACCCGGGAGACACTACATGGCACCTCGAAACCAGATCAGCGTCGTCAAGACGGCGCAAATGGCAAACACCCTCAAGCTGGTCGTCGACGGAACGGTCGCAGGCTCCGTGGTTGTGATCGACGGGAACACCGTCGAACTGCGCGATCACCGTGACCGGATGCTCGGAACGTTTCCCGATGCGGCGACTGCGATCGCCGAGTTCGAGAAGACGATCGGATTCGACGAGGTCGGGCTCGATCTGTGACTGCTTGAAAAACTTTCCTTGTGTTTGCGACTGGCACGCCCCATGTATGAGGGGCAACGTTATCTCTTTGACCACTGTCTCCCTTACCCGGCTTCAGTATCGACTTGATCTGACCGAGCCGGGCGGCCGCAACTCCGTGGGCAGCACTCAAACAGGAGACATCACGATGGCCAATGGCACCGTGAAATGGTTCAATTCCACCAAAGGTTTCGGCTTTATCGAGCCTGAAGGGGGCAAGCGCGACGTGTTTGTTCACATCAGCGCGCTCGAACGCGCCGGCATTTCGGCTCTCGACGATGGTCAGAAAGTGACCTTCGACACCGAGACCGGGCGAGACGGGCGCGACGCCGCGACCAACGTGGCCCTTGCTTGATCAGCCGGGGCGCTTTCTGAGCGCCCCGATGCTCACCCGAAGAAGACGGACGCTTCACACGGAAAGACCAGTGTGAAGCATCGCAATGCCGATCTCGCACCGCAGATCCTGCTCGTGCTCCTCATGATCATCGCAGTGGCATTGAAGTGGGTCGCACTTGCTGACGTTTCGCCGGCAACTGACCCGACAGACTCCCGACGCGGTTCTATTGCCGCCGAGAGCTGAGACGCCCTCTTCCTACCCACCACAGGTTTTACCAGACGGCGCTGCAAGACCAGCGCTGCCCACAATACATGAATGGAAAAAATGAAAGATAATCAGCTCAAAAGCAATGTTCGCTCCGAACTGGCCAAACTGATCGCGCGTCTCGGCCCCGCTCCCACGGATCCGCGACCGACAGACGAAGCCTATGATATTTATTCCGAGATCCGCTTCGCAAGGAACCGGCGGGCGCTTGCTCTGGCTGCGGTCTGCTATTGGTGTGGCCTTGGCCCAACCGATGTGCTGGAACATGAGGCAAACTGGTCGTGACCGGCCTGTGCTGGTCCAGAAGATGCTGCCTTGAAAAAATGAGTTAGCACAGTCACTGCGTAACCGGAGTTCTGCCCCCTCCTACCGTGTCGCTTCTTGATCTGAGATCGGCTCCCTCGGAGCACGATCAGCAAGGAGCTCCGCCATCAATGCCACATCGGCGGATTGCACGGCGGATGACGACGGGACCAGAAACAGGGTGAAGGTCGCCGTTCCCCTTTCCTGGTCCAAACAATGGCCCGGTATTGGGGGAACAGACAGCCCGGTGCTTCCCGGCGCCGCGGTACGCCTGGAAAAGGTGCGCTTACAACGGGCACAGACGCGGTGGCCCCCCCTCCGCTCAGAGGGTGGCCTTGCAGCTAAGGCAGCCGCGTTCGGCAGCTACGTCGTGTCGCGCTCTGACGATCGATCGAACGGACTCTTCCGTGTCGATCATGGCTCCTGCTCTTGATGTTTTATCAGGTGTGCAATTTCGTCGAGGGCACGCTCGATCATTTCCCGGGTCCGGGGAGCCTGTCCGTCTGGTGACGCGGCATAGCGATCAAGAAGAAGTCGGCATCTCTCCATAGTTTCTATCCAGGTCGGCACCGGCTCGGCCATCATTTGCTCTTCCAGACTTTCGAGGTGAGGCTGACCAACCGTTTTGGGGCTCGAACGGTTGTTTGCGGAATGCCGCCGCAGCTTGATCTCGATCTTTCCAGCAGCGGTCCTGCGACCGTCGAGTTCGATTGGGTCGTCTGTCACGGCAAGGTCCTCACGACGGCGTCCGATCGGGGGTGCCACGGAATTGTTGGACGATCATCTGGCACATGGCCATCATTCGCCGATCCCCGGTCGAGAGGTTCCCGTCCGGAGGCGGCGATCATCAAACCCATCGGTCTCGTGCGGCGTAGCCAGGTCTTGCCTCTGCTCTGCACCGCCGGTTTCTCCACCGGATCGGACCCGGTAGAACTCACGCAACTCGGACTCGGTAACGCCATCAGCCTGCATGACGAGACCGATCATCGGATCGGCGAGCATCTCCTCGAGGAAGAAATCCTTGAGGGGCTTGCCGGTGAGCTTGTCCTTTGCAACGGCATGTTCCAGCTCTGCAAGTGGAACGGTCAGCGTCCGGCTCAGGCCGGGGCGCGACGACTGGGGCTTCAGGTGTATCAGTACCGAAGAGGTCCATGTACCGAGATCGATCGTGTCCAAAGGTTCGAGGATCTCGGTCTCGATGTCGTATTCGCCGGGCGGTAGGCTCTCGTTGAAACTGGGGAGTTCGAACGGTCGCAGAAAAACCGCGGTCGTCTTGATCGAAGAAATCATTGGATATCTCCAGGATGAATTGTGACCACGGATGTCCAGCCGGATAGTGGGGCGTGGGCTGTAGTCTTGTCGTCAGCTACGTTTCGTTCGTGGGACGGACGCCAGGGTATGCGTCGCGCGGTGGGCAGGCGTCACTGTTTCGAAACTCGTTGAACTCGCCCGACCGGGTGAACCGATGGCGAATGGACAAAACCTGACGACGACGGAGCGCTGCTATTCAATTGCGGGTATCGGACGGCGCTTCCGTCGGAGCGTCTTCCGCGTTGCGTATCCATACCTCGAACTGAGTTAGAGTGTTCGGCCCGAAAGTCTGTGTCAGAGGCACATCAGCCGCGTCCCGCCCTCGGGCGATCAGAACCCTCCCGGTGCGCCTCGTGTTGTTTCGAGGGTCAAACACCCACCAGCGACCGCCGAGAAAAACCTCCATCCACGCGGCGAAGTCGCCAGGCGGATAGGGCTCCGGCTCGCCGATATCGCTCAGATAGCCCGTGCAGTAGCGGGCCGGGATGTTCATGCAGCGGCAAAGGGCGATTGCGACATGTGTGAAATCGCGGCAGACGCCCTGCCGCCCGGCCAACGTTTCGGACGCTGTGCGAGTTGCGCTTGCCTGCATATAGTCGAACGAGACGGCTTCGTGAACGAAATCGCAGATCGCTTGAACGCGTGCCCATCCTGGCGCCGTGTTCTCGAACATGCGCCAGGCTTCGTCCGACAGAAGATCCGTGTCGCAGTAGCGGCTGCCCAGAAGATTCACGAGCGTCTCGAAAGGCAGGTCTTGAACCGCATGCTGCGCCGCCTCAGGCGCGAACGCATCGGGCCGGCCAGAGTCGCGGAAGATGCCGTCGGAGCTTAGGGTGAAGTCGCCGGCTGGCGCCACCAGCCGCGTGCACCAGTTTCCGAACCCGTCGCGATAGCTTTCGAGTGGCACGCTGGGCGACGTCACCAGATAGTCGGCCCGTTCCAGGTCGCCGAACCGCGAGTAGTGCACATTCAGCATGGCAATGAGCGGCGTCGGTCCAGTGAACTGGTAACTCAGGCGGCATCCGATGTGCATACGTATACCGGACATTCCGGAACGGGCTGGATTGGGAGAACTATCGTCCAAGAACACACTCCCCATCCGAGAGTTGAAAGCTGCGGTCGCATCGCCACCGGTTGCCGGACCGGTCGAAATGCGCGTTCGCCGGCAAATTGATCGCTACACATGCGTTGCCCTTGGCCTCATATCCGCGCTCGCAGCGCCATCCCGGTCCGTATGAGTCCGGGTCGAGAAAGGCATTTGCCGGCACTGGAACGGGATCGCAGCGGCCGTCGACTTTTCGAAATCCCCTCTCGCAGGCCCAAGCGGCCCCGTAGTCCGCATTGGTGAGATAGCCGTTCTCCGGCACGGCAATTGGAATGCAGTTGCCGGCCTTTGCCGTATAGCCACGCGCGCATTTCCAACCGGATTCCGAAGGGTCATTCGTAAGATATGCATGATCGGGCAAGACGATGAGGACACAGCTCTCCCCGTCCCGCCGGAACCCGCGTTCACACTGCCAGTCGTAGCCAGACGAATGCAGGAAAGCGTTGGTTGGTATTGAGATCGGCTTGCAGGCCGTGCCACCGACCTCTTGGTATCCGCGCCGACACGCCCAGCCCGAGCCATACGACCGCCCTGTCGGAAAGGCATTCTCGGGAGTATCGATGGCGAGGCACTCTGCACCCTCCACACGGTATCCAAGGTCACAGTCCCAGCCGCCGCCATAGTCACGCGCCTCTGCATTCTCCGGTAGCGGTCCGGTGCCGTCCTGCGCAAGGACAGGAAACGCAAGGAAGGCAATCATGCCCGCCAAGGCAGCCATCCTCGCAAACGGACCTGGCCGGAGAGCCTTCGACCAGCAGATGGAAAGGGCGCGGCTCATCCTTCGTCAACCGCGGTAGGGGCGCTCTCCGGGGTTACATTCAAATCCAGAGACGCCAGACACGCCTGGGCAATCTCCCGGTCGGGCGCCTCGGCCCCCGGAACGGTTGCCCATCCGGCCTTCATCACCGCATCTCGACGTTGGTAGGTCGAAGCGGCACGGATCGTCGCCAGCTTTTCCACGCGCTCCGGATCGGTTCGGGCAATATCGAGGCAAACAGGCACCATTGCCGAAACGACGTCATCACGTGAGATCTTCATCGCCATGTCACGCGCGGTCCCGCCGGTCACCCAGCCGCCCCAGGCAAAACCGACGATGGCAACGAAAACGGCGCCGATCAGGGCACCTTTTATGCCCGGCTTGAGCCATTCGGGAGTGTTCATATCTTGTCCTCCTGCGGAGAGAGCGCCGCCTCGCTATGAATATCGTTCGGTCACGCAGTCAGGTTTCGGCATTTCGCGCCGTTTCCCGTCTTGCGCCACGCTCCGGCCGGCATGGTCTCTGTCAGCCATGCTCTCCGTATCTCCTCCAGCGCGTCGGCACGGCCGCAGCTCGCCCTGTTGTTTCGGCTTCTCGCACTGTTGGTCCCAGCGGCGACCGCCAGCGGCATCGAGGCGAATAGCAAGCAATCTCTCGACGGCCGTGAGCCTTGCCACCTCGTCCACAGCGCACAACGTAATCGCTCCACCTCCACGCCCCTCAAAGGCGCGTGAATTCGTTGTCTTCTGAATGGGTCCCGGCCTCGTGGTATGAAGGCCTTCGAGCCGTCAGGTGAGGCAGGCACTGAGTCCGAGTTCTTCGAAATTCCCATACGGTCCGTTTCCGGACCTCGATCCGGTGGCTCCGCCAGGCGCCTCTGCGCTTGGACGGCTGAGATGTACCCGGGGCAACCGCACACGACACAAGGCCGAGCCAACATCTGCCCGAAGCGGGGTCTCCCTTCGTGATTTGGGAAAACTGTCCATCACGGCCGGGGGCGACCTTGAGGCCGCCTGCTCACGCGGCAGGGCTATGACGTAATAAAAACATGGGGCCTCGCGCCTGCATTGTCAATCATTGCATTCGAAATGCGCATTTTGACGAAAAGAAATTTCCAGGCCGGACCGCACTTGTTTCTCTCTCCTCGAAGCCCCACCTCTGTAGAGCTAACGTTATTCTCTGCGAACCTCTGCCTCCGTTCACCCGGCATCAGTTGATCGATTCGAGCTGACTTTGCCGGGCTGCCGCGCTGTGCGGGCAGCATTCAGAACAGGAGACCACGGATATGGCCAATGGCACCGTGAAATGGTTCAATACGTCCAAAGGCTTCGGCTTTATCGAGCCCGAGTCCGGCGGCAAGGACATCTTCGTCCACATCTCGGCTGTTGAGCGTGCGGGCCTCACCGGCCTGGCCGACGCCCAGAAGGTGACCTTCGACGTAGAGGCCGGCCGCGACGGCCGCGAAAGCGCGACCAATCTCGCGCTCGCATGAAACGAGTGTGACCGGGTGCCCTGATGGGCGCCCGGAACCCAGCCAGCCACAGCGACGGCTGTCTCCCGCCAGTGAACCCGTTTTGGCCGTCACCTCTGGCGGAGCGGCCGAATGGACACGACGTCTCGCAGCCTATCGCATCCCGAATTCGGCGCGGAGCCGCTTCGAACTGGCTGTGACGGCGCTACCATTCATGGCGATCTTTGCCGCCGCATGGGCTGCATTGTCAGTCAGCCTCTGGATCTCCGTCGCGCTGTCGCTGGCGAACGCAGCCTTTGTGGTGCGCCTTTTCATGGTCCAGCACGATTGTGGCCATGGAGCCTTCTTTGGCAGCCGTCGATGGAATGACTGGGTTGGCCGGACGATCGGCGTGCTGACTCTGACGCCGTATGGTGTGTGGAGGAGAAACCATGCCATTCACCATGCAACGACCGGAAATCTCGACCGCCGCGGCGTCGGAGATATTCCGACGCTCACAGTTTCGGAGTACCGCGCAAAGCCGCTTGTTGGCCGTTGCCTGTATCGCCTGATGCGGCATCCCGCGATCCTGTTCGGGGTGATCCCTTTCTACACTTTCTTCCTCCAGAATCGTATCCCTATGGGCCTCATGCGGTCCGGGTGGCGCTATTGGGCAAGTGCGCTTGGCACGAATGCCGTGGTCTTGTTCATGCTTGGTGGGCTTTACCTGCTTGGCGGCTTGCAGGTCCTGCTCTGCGTCTACTTGCCGATGATGATGCTCGCGGCCTCGGCCGGCATGTGGCTGTTCTACGTCCAACACCAGTTTGAGGAAACGTCCTGGGCCGACGAAGACGATTGGTCGGTGCAGGACGCAGCCTTACACGGTTCGTCTCACTACGTTTTGCCCACGGTCCTGAACTGGATCACGGCGAATATCGGGGTCCATCACGTTCACCACCTTGCCAGCAGGATTCCGTTCTACCGTTTGCCCGAAGTCCTTCGGGACCATGACGCGCTCGCCGATACAGGGCGTCTCACGCTTCGCGAAAGCCTGCATTGCGCAAGCCTCTCTCTTTGGGACGAAGAGAGCCGGCGACTGGTCTCTTTCGCCGAGGCTCGGAGGCTGCCGGCCTGAGGCTGACGCAAAGGACATGACATTTCACCATCGAGGAGAAGATCAACGATGACACGTTCCAGCACAGCAGGCAGCTACGATATGAGCCATGACGTCTTCAAGGTTAAGAGCAAGAAGAAAACCAAGGCGCGCAACAAGGAAAAGGTCCCGGCGGTCCTCGTCGGCGAGCACGGCCGATATCAGATCAAGTCAGGCTACCTCGCCGGGGAATTCGTTGCACGCGCGTTTCCCAAACCGCCGACGCAGGCACGCGGACTGATCGCCGAGGCGCGCGGCGCAACGGAAGAGGCGGCAATCGCGAACCTGCTCGAGGTCATCAATGCTCGGGAGGACCGCAGAACCGCACAGCGCAGAACCGATCCGCGAACGGGTCTGGCCGTGCCGAGCACCGAGGAATACCGCGAAGCGATCGGTCAAATCGCCCTGTCGAGACCGCAGCGCGCGATGCTGGCGGCACTGTCTCTCGCCGGCGAAGACGGAATGACGGACGCACGCATGGCGTACGCGGCGGGGTACAAGTCACAGGCATCCGCCAATCGGTCTTTCGCCGGCGCTGGAATGCTGATTGCCAATTATCTTTCTGCGGAGACGGTTTCGAACGGACCTTCCAACGGTCTGGAAGGCACCTCAATCCTCGGTTTCAGGGGCATTGCGCGCAACGACGAAGACCCTGGAAACTGGATACTCCATCCCGAGTTGCGCGCTTCAGTCCGAAGTGGAATCTGATCTCGAGGATAGATCTCCGCAGCTCAACGCGGCGAGCGCTTCCCCCTTCCGGTCGCCAGCCAGGCCGGAGCAACGAATTGCAGTCCCGATATGGAACTAGGTCTCAGAGGGTTTCCATTTGGCGGAGAGCGGAAAGAGCCGTAGCCTCGGAAGCAACCGATGGCATCAGACATACCAATATCGGAGGAATTTAGCGTTGAACGCGATTGGCCGAGGACCGTCGGGCTGGTCGCCATCGGTCTGCTGCTGATAGCGGCATCGGCCTATGGTGTGCAGATGGAAGTCGACGGCTACCGGGATCGCAGGTTCCGCAGTGACTCCTTCGTCATTCTCCCGCTGGCATCCTTCCTGCTCTGCATTGCGATCTGGCGCCTGATTGTTCCATTCGGCGCCCCCTTGCGGATTCGCAGGTCTGGCCTGGTCGACCTTCGAATCAACCGCACCGAAATTCCGTGGACAGCGGTCCGGAACTGCGTCCGTCGAGGCGATTTCGTGATACTGACGCTGCGCCCCAGCTTCTCGAAATCCTACACGGTTCCTGTCGAACAGAAGCTGGTGAAGGCAATGCACAAACGTGTCGGGCCAAACCATCTAATGATAGCAACTTGGTGCCTCGAGATCTCGTCGACGGACCTGAAAGACGTGATCGACAGGTATCGGAATGCGGGGAAGACCTGATCGCTCTGGTGTCGCTCGGCTCTTTGAGAATTCCCCTCGATCTGCAAAAATCATGCCGCGTCGGTTGTGATGGGGTGCGCATGAGTTGGATTTCCAGGCTGGCAGGCATCGCACTTGTGTGCTCATCAACGCAAGCGATCGCTGACGTTGTTGGCGGGCATCAGGTCGTGTGTCTGCACGCCCCCTACGACCGGGCGACGACGGATCACGAAGCCCGGATACAAGCGCTGGCGGACTGGCTCCGGACCGCCCTTGCCCGCCATCCGGATCTTCTGTTTTCGCTGGAAGAGAGCGCGCCAAGGATCTGTCTCGCGGAGAAGATCTTCGGCGCCGA
Organism: Tropicimonas aquimaris; assembly: GCF_042676185.1. NCBI lineage: Bacteria > Pseudomonadati > Pseudomonadota > Alphaproteobacteria > Rhodobacterales > Roseobacteraceae > Tropicimonas > Tropicimonas aquimaris. The sequence goes on from NZ_JBHTJT010000009.1 coordinate 36,724, forward strand.
GGGCTATTTCGACGTGGATGGCAACGCGATTGTTCTGCGGGAAGGCCTGTCTCTGGACATGATGCGCGCGGTGGTCCTCCACGAGGTCCGTCACCTTCACCAGGTCCATTCGGGGACTTGTCCGGCACCGGACAACTCGATGAAGGCGGTTGCTCGCATGACGCTGGCGCTCGAAGCCGATGCAAGCGCGATCAGCCTCGTTGTCGGATGGAGCTTGCGAGAGGCCGGCGCCCCCGGCGTGTGGGACGCGCTTGCAGCATGGCCAACGCATGCGGATCTGGCCGCAGTCTACGAACGCACAATGACGGAGACGGGCGATCCGATGCACGCCGCAGCGCAGGCTTTCGCCCAATGGTACGTGTCCGACTGGCGTCGACAGTCGTACTATCTTGCCGCATGCAGCGACTACCTTGATCGACAGGACGACACCCATAGCCTCCCCCAACATGGTGCGCTGGCGTCTGATTTCCTGACGACGATTTGCAAGCTTCCGGATGGACGGCCCTACCCCTGCGAAGAACCGAAGTTCTGAACAGCCCGTGTTCCCGTGGACACGTTCAATTCTCGGTTTGTGCAGCCGTTCTACGCCGGCTCCGGTCAGATCGCGCTTAGCAAACTGCCCGAGAATGCAAGGACCAGCCCGAGGCAGAGATAGCCGGCCCGGACCGGCAAGGAACGCGCGCCCACGAGTCCAACCGAAATGAGAGCCAACCCCAGACCGATGCGGAGCGTGGCCAGCAACGCCAGGACCGGTTTGTGTTCCAGCGCGATCAGGGCCGGATTGGCGACCATCGCCAGCGGTATGATGTACAGCCCGAAGCCGAGGCTCATCGCGGTGATGGCGACCTTGAGCCAGTTCTCTTCGATCATGCCTGCGGCGATGAAGACCGCGCCGCAGACCGGTGGAGTGATCGTCGAGAGGAGCGCAAACCAGAAGACGAAGAGATGGGCCTGCAGCGGGTCGAGACCAAGCTCGATCAGCGCCGGGCCGGCAACGGACACGCAGATCACGTAGGCCGCCGTGGTCGGAACCTCCATCCCGAGGACAAGGCAGGCCAGCGCCGTCAGGAGAAGGGCCGGCCAAAGCATCCCGCCGGACCCCGACAGGATGAGCGAGGTGATCTTGACGCCAAGCCCGGTGATCGACAGCACGCCGATGATGATCGCGGCACAAACGATGATCGCGGCGATTATCGACACCTGGCGCGCTGCTGCGAGAAGCGCTTTCTCGATCCGCAGAACGGTCTCCGAAGGGGAGCCCAGGCCGCGTGCGTTGAAGAAGAGGAGGACGAAAGCGGTGAGGATCGCGAGGCTCGCCGCGTATTGCGGGGTCACCTTCAGGCCGAACATGCCCCAGAGAAGAACGCCGAAGGGGACCGCGAAAAAACCCGTGGTGATGATGACATCGCGCAGCCCGGGCCGGTCATCGGCATCGATGCCCCGCAGCGCGAAACGGTCGGCATAGGCGTTCACCCCAACCCAGACAGCGAGGAAATACAGGAACGCGGGCAAGAGGGCCGCCGCCATGACAGAGGTGTAGGGAGTGCCCGTTAGCTCGACCATCACGAAGGCGCCGGCGCCCATGAGCGGGGGCATGATCTGCCCGCCTGAGGAGGCCACGGCCTCGACCGCCGCCGCGAGCCTTTTGGGATAGCCGAGCCGGGTCATGGCCGGGAGCGTGATGGCGCCGGTCGAGGCGACATTGGCGGAAGCCGATCCGGAGATCGATCCGAAGAACGCGGAAGACAGAACCGAGACCTTGGCCGCTCCGCCTTTCAGCCGCCCCGCCGCCGCGGCCGCGAGATTCATGAACCCCTGCCCCGCCTCACCCGCATTGAGGACGGCCCCGAAGATCACAAAGATCGCCACGACGTTGACCGAGACCCCGGTCAGACTGCCCCAGATGCCACCTTCGGCGATGGTCAGCGTGCCCAGGAAGCTTGCCAGCGGCGTCCCCGAGTGACCGAATTCGCCGGGGATGTGCTGGCCCCAAAGACCGTAGGCAAGCGCGAGTGATGCAACCAGGGGCAACGGCCAGCCGATCGCGCGGCGGGCCGCCTCGAGGACAACGGCGAGAAGGACCACTGCAATCGCCGTCTGTCCAGGACCTTCGAGGAAGCCATACTGGTCCGCAAGAATGTCATGCGACCACGCGATCCAAAGACATGCCCCGACGCCGAGAACCGTCAGCACGAGCCCCGTCACCCACATGAAGCGGGACTGATCGGCCACCAGCAGGATCCATGGGAGCGCAAGCGCGAGGTGCAGCGGTCGGCTCACGAGGTTTGGAACAAGGCCTGAGAAAATCAGACCAAGGTGGTAGGCCACGAGCAAAAGCGCTGCGGCAAAGGCGACAAGTCGCATGAGATATCCGGAAAAGGGCAGATTGCCCGGAGGCCAGAGCGGCCTCCGGGCGGGTGTCGTTTACATGTTCGCGTCCGTCAGCGTGAAGCCGGCTTCCTTGTAGTAGCGCAGCGCGCCGGCGTGGATCTTGCCGGTGATCGTGGGCATCAGGCTTTCGTCGACGCCCAGCCACCAGGGAGCGCCGGCGCCCATCGCCTCGCGCTCTTCCCAGAACGTCTTGGTCAGTTCGTAGGCCACGTCGTCGCTCATCTTGGTGGTGGTGTAGGCCACCACGGGAAGCGACGTCGTCACGATGTCGCTCTCCTGCCCGGCATAGGTGCCGGCGGGGATGACAAGCCGCGTCCGCTTGCTCTCTGCGATCTGATCGTCGGTCAGCGACAGGACGTTTACGCCCACGCTCGCGGCGGCCTCGATCACGTTGGGTGCCGGGTAGGAGCCTGCCGTAACGAACCCGTCGATCTGCCCGTTCTTGAGCGCGGAAACAGCGTTCGACAGTTCGACCTCGGCGAGCTCGACCTTACCCTCCAGCCCGAAGAGCTGCAGGTACTTCTCGCCTTCGCGCGCGCCGAAGGACCCCTTGCCGAGCAGGATCGTCTTGCCCTCCATCCCCGCGAAGTCGGTCACGCCGCTCGCGCCGGACATGACGAAATGCATGGTAAGCGACGGGATCGGGAACAAGGCCCGGATCTCGTCAAAGGCCGGGTCTCCCTTGCCTTCGAACATCGCCTTTCCACCTTGGGCCAGTCCGACCAGCGAAGGCGGCGTGGTGAAGACGTAATCCGCGCCGCGGGCCTTCACTTCCATGACGTTCTGAACCGAGCCCTGGCTTTCCTCGACCGTAACAATGATCCCGCCGTCGCTGCCGGCCTTCATCGCTTCGGCAACCTGCACGGCCATTTGGTAGTAGGACGAGGTCGACTTCGCAGACTTGAAAGTCACGCGCTCTTGTGCGGCGGCGACACCGGCCGCGAGGGCGAGCGCCGCGGCAGCAGTCGCGATGACAGCGTAACGGATTGGTTTCATTGCTTCCTCCCAACGTTTCTCAGTATGTTTCTGGTTTTAGAAGGAACTCGGCACTGTGCCAAGCGCAAGTGCCCCTGCTGGACCCACGAGTATAAACGTTTGTTGGAATCCGGCAGGAACCCAATCATCTCGCGGCCTTTCCGATTGGACCGCGGGCCGGTCTGTGGTCGCGGCAAGCCTGATCCGATCGGTCCGGTAGAGTTGCCAGATAGTTGCCCCCAAAGCTTGTTGCCGCGGTCCATTTGGTTGGCCATGGCCTGGCTTTCTGCAGAATCCTGTCCGGGAGCCACATGGGTACGAAGGCCCGGCCTCTCGCTGCTAGGCCTTTCTCCTTTCGCTGCCTGGCCGAGTTTGTTTGGCTGCCAACACGCTCCTGCGTCACTCGCTCTCTAGTAGGACTTCCGTGGCGACCGGTCTTCGGAAAGTGAGGCTTGCCGACGATCCACGAGCAGTTCGATCGCATCCGCCAGATGCGCACGATCGATGTGATGATCGCCGCGCGCCACACGGATCTTGTGGGCCTCGATCATCACGTCGGCGTGGCGGCAGCCCTCGGGCGGCTCGAACCTGTAGCTTGCGAGTTCGAGCCGAAGACCCAGCGGATCCCGGAAATAGATCGAGTCCATGAAGCCCCGATCCACCGGGCCGGAATGCGGGACCCCACGCGCATCCAGTCGTTCGGCGACCTGCCAGAACGTCGCTTGGCTGACATTGAGCGCAAGATGGTGAAGGGACCCGATCGCCTCGGGCACCGGCATGGCATCGGGCTTGCGGTCTTCGTTGGTGAAGATCGTGATCAGCCGACCGTCACCGGGGTCGAAGTAAAGGTGCCCCTCGTTCGGGTCGTCGAGATTTGGCTGATCGAAGATGAAAGGCATGCCAAGGACACCTTCCCAAAAGTCGATCGAGGTCTGACGGTCCGCGCCGATGATCGTGATATGGTGAACGCCCTGGGTCTGAATCTTTCTGATTTCATTGGCTTGCGACATGGTTCTCTCCCGATTTCTTCGATCAACTGGCTCCGGACCAGTCGACCAGCTTTGACTTGTAGTCCGTTCTTGGCAACGTGCCGAACGGCACAAGCTCGATCTCCGTAGTCACGACGAGTTCGTCGCGGAGGCGTTGGCGAATGCGGGATGCAAGCCCCGGATCGGGGTCTGCTCCCCGCGAGAGTTCGACCACAACGGACAGCGGGGGGGACTGTTTCACCCCTTTGGCCTTCGGGCGGATCGAGATTGTTCCACTCAGGCGCTCGCCCATCTTGCCGACCACGTCCCGGACAGCGGACGGAAACACGTTCACACCCCGGACGATCAGCAGATCATCGGTTCTACCTATGCAGCGGACTCTCGGCGTCGTCCGACCGCAGGAACACCGTCCGACCGACATTCGCACCCGATCACGAGATCGGAAACGCAGAAGCGGAGCCGCTCTGTGCTTCAGATGCGTATAGACCAACTCGCCCTCTGCGCCGTCCACCATGCGCACCGGATCTCCGGTTTCCGGATCGATCAATTCGAAATGCACAAAGCCTGCACCGGAAAAGTGCATGCCGTTCTGCTCGGTGCATTCCCCCCAAAGCGAGACCGAGATGTCGCCGATCCCCATTGCTTCGGTTACCCGCGCGCCCCAGGCCGCTTCGAGGCGCGCCCTCATTGCGGGCTCGCCACCACCGGGTTCACCAGCGACAAGGATCTTGTTGACGGACGAGGACGCCGTGTCGATCTCGCGGTCCGCCGCCCATTCAGCCAGGTACAATGCATAGGACGGCGTGCAGCCAAGCACGGTGGGTTTCAGGAGTTGCACGGCAGACATCAATCGCTCGGTGTTTCCGGCGCCAACCGGGATGTGGCACACGCCCAGGCGCGCGAAGGCATCCAGCGTCACACCGGCAACGAACGGACCCGCGTTGTATGTCGTCACCATGCGTTCGCCGGCCGTAATTCCGCTCGCCCCGTAGGATCTGCAGGAAATCTCGACCCAGTTGGCCAAGTCATCCGCCGTCAAGGGGATGTAGCTCGGCGTCCCCGTGGTTCCGCTTGTCGAATAGATCCGTACCACCTCCTCCATGGGTGCGGAAAGGTGGGTTCCGATCGGATGCTGTTCGTCACGGGACTCGCGAAGCTCGTCCTTCTCCGTGAACGGAAGGTTTCGCAGGTTGTCGAGCCCTCCGGCGTCCCGGGCGGAGGAAATACCCACCGTCGCGAGTTTGTCCCGATAGAATTTCGAATAACCCAGCAAATAGTCGAGCTGAGCCCTGTAAGCATCTTCATCATGGGAACGTTGCTGGTCCCACGGAAAGTCGATCCCAGCCATCGCGCTCATTTTGGTACCGGCTGAGGCTCAAAGGTGATCCCCATCTCCGCGTGATGTGCCAGTGTGAAGCCGATTGGGGTCTGGTTCTCCTCCGCGAGATGCGCCAGCAAGCTTGCCGTGCGGGCAAGTATCGGGATCCCTTTCAGCACCGAGACCGGGAAGTCGAGATCGAGCAGGACCGCAGGAATGGCGAAAGACACATTCATCGGCAACGGCTTCGACCAGAGGCGGTTGACCGCATCCTCGATATCTCTCGCAAGCGGCACATAGGTCTTCGCGACACCGCGCTCTTCGGCCAGGGAAAGGATCCGCTGCGCGCGCGGATCGACGGGCTTGTGGAGCGGGTGCCCAAATCCCGGCAGACGTCGGCCCGCATCCCTGGCCTGAACGATTAAATCGTCGAGTGTTTCTCCTTCTTCGGCGAGGCGTTGATGCGTCTCGCGCAGGAATGCACCTGCGATCTCTGTCGTCCCGAGGATGACCTTGCCGCATCCTAGCAGCCCTGCTGCCACAGCCCCCTGAAGAAAATCGGGATCAGCTGCATAGGTCATGCGCGCCGCCTGGTTGGTGGGAACCAGACCATGCTCGGCAATCGATACCAGCAGGAGATCCAGAAAGAACGTCTGATCTTCCGTCGGCCTGCGACCGGTGGTCAGTAAGAAGAAATACTCGGTGAAGCTCACATGGCCCATGAGTTCGTTGACCAAGTCATGGTTGCGGACGGTGATCGCGTCCGGGGTCGCTGTCGAAATGGATGTGGTTGCCTTGCCGGCCTTGCCAATTTGCATTGTCGTACTCCCTGTCGTGCTAAAATAGCGCGATGTCCGGACATGGAAACTGCTGCGCGTGTTCGTGGCATTTTCTACGAAGCGTAGTACGGGGGCTCCTTGCCGAGGAATCAGCGCTCAATCTCTTCTTGGCGCACCAGCGGCGCAGGCCGAATTTCCACGCCAGCGAGCTATCCGATCGAGAGATGTGGTCAGAGCGTCAGATGATTGTGTGGATCGCATTCGGTAAAGCGCGAGACATGACTGAAATCATGGCCTCCGGGAAAAGGCTCATCTACAACTCAGAATGTTGCAGCTGGGGAGAAGGAGAGGCCTGCCCCAAGACATGCCAAGAACATCCTGCTGATAATGATCGACGACATGCTTGTTGTCGTTTTCAGGGATGCGTTTGACGTTCCAATCCTGTGACGTGCGACCCAACGCGCCGTCGGCCGTTGTCAGAGTCTCTGCCCTTCGATCAGTTGCAAGGTCTGGTGTCGTGCGCTGATTTTATCAGTTACGCCGGGACCTTGCCCGGCACCAAGACATCCGAGGCCGGCTGGCGAAACCAGTCCATCGGAAGGGCTTGCAACGCGGATGCCGCAGGCCAGGGAATCCCGCAGACGCCTATAGAAGCTCTTCTATAGAAGCTCTTCGCAGTTCCTTTCGAGGCGCGCGCTAAACGGAACTATGACCCGCCTCGTTCGCGACGGAGCGGCCCATAGCCGCAGCGATGCTGCGTCCTAGTCAAGAAACGGGTCAGGGTTGCGGTACTTGAACCGCTCTTCTCCGAACGTGCGCTCGATCACGTGGGCATGCACATGCTCTCCGCCGCACCTCTTCAGGACCTCACTGGCCCGGCTCTCTTCGACGTCGTCACTGACTGCTACCCAGAACAGGATCCCGCCCGCGCGAAGATGAGTCTCCATTTCGTCAGCATGTGCCTTGCCAACAGCCTGAGCAAGAACGGCGCCAAGCCCGCCCCCAACGGCCCCGCCGGCGGCCGCCCCCAGAAGCACTGCCCCAAGGGCACCACCGCTCGCCACCACCAACACTGCGCCGCCCATGGCACCTACGTATAGTGGAAGCCCGAACAGGGCGGTTTCTGCCGTCATCCGGTCGGATTTGAAGACGAAGGCTTGCTGAGGCACGCGTGGGTCGTCTTCCATTACCTCGACCGGCTCAAAATGGTGGCCAAGCCTTCTCGCGATCGATTTTTGGTCCCCTATCACATTCAGGCGGCTTTGCGAAAAGCCCGCCAGAACAAGTTCGTCTGCCGCTGCTTCGAGCTTTCTTGCGTCGTGAAAGACAGCAACGACCTCCCGTACCGTATTGTAGCTGGTGGCTGCAGAATCCGGCATTCGCCCCACTCCTTCTTTGTTGCCTTGGGACTGGCCTCCCACGCGCTCCGCGCGTTCTTTATCACCGGAGCGGCGCAAGAACTCTCCCTCGGGATATCTATCATCTTTCCATCCAAGCGGCGTTGACCCTCATCAAGGAAGAGCATGAGGTACGGAGGAGATATCTGGCTGCACCAAAAAAATGCAGGCTAGCCGAACAATCAGTATGACTTCTGCCGCAGTGGAGCCCGAGGTCCGCTTGGAGTGCCCCATCTGAACTGGTCCACCGTTATGTTTAGGAAACGGAGGACAGAGAATGGCGAAC
>NZ_JBHTJT010000010.1:0-40630 GCF_042676185.1 Tropicimonas aquimaris
AAGATGGAACCAAGGCGGGTCATGCACTAACAATCAAACCGGACCAGTCAGATCAGGCTCCCCAACTGGGCGAATATCGGTCGTCTGGTCTATGGCTACGAGGAGGAGATGCTACTCGAGCTGACGGGCGACCATCCTGAGAATCCGACCATGAACCTGCCGTCGCGCACTGTGCTCAGCCATGGGCAGAAAGAGATCGAGGTGCATGGCCCCTTCCCCGAAATTGAAGACCAGCTTCTTGCCCCGCACCGTGAATTTTGGCGGAGGTAGGGGTCCGTCTCGCAGGTACAGACTGCGCGTGACGCGTCAGCATTTTGGGATCGCAGCGTAGTGACCGCCCTCGAACGGGGCAAAACTTAAAAGGAGAGAGACGGACGTTCGCAAAGAGGGCAAATCGGCGGACCCTTCGGACCGTCGTTGCGTGCAATGCCGTGAGGATCTTTCGAGTGTGCATCAAGGTTGAGGATCAGAAACTTTCCGGAAAGACGAGCATCGCCGTCTGAATGTCTAGGTTGCTCGAGAAAGCATCGGGGTTCCTCTCGATCATGTCCTGGATGAAGTCCCGCTTGGCACGCATGTCGTCGGCGGCAACGTCGGTACCTGAGATGTGCCTCTCGCCTTCGGTCCTACCCCACGGAAAAGACAGGAAACGGGCAAACAGGCCGGTCGGGGAGAGGGTGAGCGATGTCATGTCTCGGGTCCTTTCGAACCACCTCGGTTCGACGTTCAGACTATCGGGCGAGCCATGCTGCTGGTATCCGGCGCGGCGATGTGCTGTTCTACAGAAATGAAGAGCCGGTTCCGCAGCTGGTCGGATGTACGGACCTTCCTGACGGTGGTTCGGGAAGGCTCGACACTGGCCGCGTCGCGCAAGCTCGGGACCGCGCAGCCGACCGTCGCCCGGCGCATCGAAGCGCTGGAGCACGAGATAGGGCTGGTGCTGTTCGAGCGCGACAACCGCGGCTTCCGGCCCACTGACGCGGCCCAGAAGCTTCTGCCGCTGGCCGAGGCGCTGGAGGCGGCCGCGGCGGCCTTCGCCGACAGGGCACTTGAGTTGACGCGCCCGCGGCCGATTCGGGTGACCGCCTTCACATCCAATTTCTCTCCACGTGTGACCGCGATCTTCAGCGAGTTCCTGACGTCGCGTCCCGACATCCGCTTCGAGTTCCTTCCCGGCGTCAAGGTTCTGGACCTCGCCGCCGGCGAAGCGGACGTCGCCCTGCGCATCACCAGGCAGACACCCGACCCGTCGCTGATTTGCCGCAAGATCAGCACGGCGCGCTTCACCCTGTTCGGGTCGCCGAGCTACGCCGAGCACCGGGGGCTTCCCGAGTCGCCCGATCACATGGCTGGGCATGTCTTCGTGTCCTATGAGCCCAAAGGCGCGCCCGCTGTCTACCACGACTGGCTGGCGCGGCACATCTCGCCGAACCAGATCGTCATGTCGGTTAGCGAGTTCGAATTGCTGGGGGCCGCCATTCTCGCCGGGCATGGTCTGGGCGTCATGAACCTGAGGATTGCAGAAGAGTACGAGGCGGCCGGACGGCTTATCCGCTGCTTCGCCCCGCCAGAGGAGATGTCGGCGCAGCACCTGATGTTGATCTCGCCGGAAGCCTATCGCCGGCCCGAGGTCAAAGAGTTCACCCGGTTCTTCGCCCCGCGCTACGCTGCGATATTCAAATAGGAACCTCGAAGCTCCTGCTTCCGGCAAGGTTATTGCTTGCACCAGTCCCGCTGACGCATTTTGCACTTTTAGCTCAGTTGCCGACCTTCCGGACCTTCGCCGCGAGCGCAGCATTTCTCGCGCTCGCATTTCTACAGTGGTCCATGCGGACAAGAACCGGACGTTCGCGGCGACGCACACCGAGGTCGGGTCAGCGGACGGAGCGGGCATTTGGGTTTGTTGCTTGAAGGTCAACTGTTGCGAGGGTTGGATAGCAGGAACTTGTACCCAAACGCCTTCTAACCGGGAAGTTGCCGAAACAACCTCGGATCGACGGTAGCAGCGGCCAGCACGCCGCCCCAAAGCGCCCCGGGAATACCTGGAGTAAGGACATCCTGACCGGCAAGGAACAGTCCCGGGACCGGTGTCCGGGTTTGCAGCGCTTCGCTCATCAATCGTTCAGGGGTCGTGTCGATCCCGTAAAATGCTCCCTTGTGATGCCCGGTGATCGCGTGGGTCGTAAGCGGCGTAGACAGATTGCGGAACACGACGAGCTTGGCCAATTCCGGGAAGCAGGCTTCAAATTGCGCAAACATCACCTCCTCGACCCGGGCCTTGAACGACCGGTAGTCATCGCCGCGTGCGCCCGGCTCCATATCGGCCCATCGCTCCACCACCGACCAGTCGGCCCAGGCGACGATTTCGCCTGCGTATTTCTGCGACGGTCCGGGGTCATGGCCGGGGTCCTTCAATGAGGCGAAAGACACGAACAGGCCTGGCGGTGGGCTATCGGGTGCATCTGTCCAGACGACGTCGACCTTTCCGCCTGGGTAAATCCAGTGGTTCGAGCGGCTGGCCCCGGCGCGCTGGATATCGCCCTCGAAGCCCACGAACAGGCTGAAATGAGCAACCGAGTGCGGCAGGGCGTTGATCTCGTCGATCCAGTCCTGATGCCCGCAACCCTGTGGCAGAAGATGGTTCACGGTCTCGCGTGCGCCGATATCCGAGATCACCGTATCCGCGCGTATGTCTTCCCCCTGCGCCGTCCGCACGCCGACGACACGGCCGTCCTCGATCATAAGCGTCACTACCTTGGTGTCCGCCCGCACTTCGCCCCCCGCCTTCCAGATCGTCGGCAGGATATGATTGGCAAAGGCTGCGCCCCCGCCCTTGGGATACCAGGCGCCGCTTTGCAGGTAGCCCCCGGTAATGAGCGCATGCATCGCGAAGCTTGCCTTGCTGGGCCTGCCGCCATGGTCGAACCATTGCGCGGCGAAGGCCGCCGCAAGATCGGGATTGTCGGTGATCTCATCAATCACCTCCTGTGTCGTCCGCTTGCACCAGCGGTCGATGGCGTGGCCGTGCCACCATTTCAGCGCTGCGCCCATGATCTCGGGCATTGCGCGGGTCATGGTGAGCTTGTGGACCGCGTCCCGGCCCTCCTTCAGCGCGGCGATCCATTCGTCGATGGCCTCCGCTTCTTCCGGGAACCTGTCTTTGAGATCGCGCGCCTGCGCTTCGTATGGGCGGGACAGGGCCAGCGGCGGGGCGTCTCCGATATGGAGATTGTCAAATATCGCGCCCATCGAGGCCAGTTCGATCGGCGTGTCCGACAGCCAGTCCAGTATGCGGCGCTCGCGATCTTCTGGGGCAACATGATTGAGGTAGTGGATGCCCGCATCCCACTGGAAACCCTCGATCTTGAAACTGTGGCTCAGGCCGCCGAGCGTCTGGTATTGCTCCAGCAGAAGCACCCTGTACTCGTTCTTCGACAGCGCGGCCGCTGCGGCCATGCCCCCGATGCCGGAGCCGATGACGATGGCATCCCAGCCGTTCCTGTCAGCGTCAGTCATGCCGGATCTCCTTCGCATCGCGTGTGGTCAGAGAAATGCTGTCTTGGTGTGGTGTGGATAACACGTGGCCGCGAAAGGGGCTTTGATCGCGATCAGTTCTGCGAGGTCGGGATCAGCGTTCTTTCCCTCAACCACTTGTTCCCCGTCAGCACCTTTGGGACTTCTGATTTGATTTCGCAACGGAGGGTTTCTGGCTCATCGTAACCACCAAGGAGTGGAGATGAGACAGAAACCCGAAACACGGAAAGAGCCTGCCGAGAAGGTCGTGAAAGACATCCGGCGGCGCAAGTCCGTTTGATACTGATCAAACGCTGGATGCTCCACGAGCTTTAGACTTGTCTTATGAGCCGAAAACGACCTCTAGGCGATCGAGGCATCGTGCATTTCGAGTTCGCGCACCTCGCTTCTGGACTGTCTTCGGGCGAATTGATGAGGGGAGGCACAGGATGATACATGATTTCGATCCGGCGATTGCCGTCACTCCAATCGGTGCAATCTATTGGTACGGAGCCGTTTACTCGCTCGGGTTTCTCGGGATCTTCATCTGGTTCTGGATCCGGCGTGGTGCGCGCGGCCTGACGAACGCCGATGTGTTTTCGTTCACGATCCTCTTCTCCGTCGGCGTTATGGTTGGTGGGCGTGTCTTTGATATCCTCGTCTATGAACTCGACTATTACCGGGAGCACCCGCTGGCCGCGCTCAATTGGTGGGAGGGCGGCATGGCCTCTCACGGGGTGTTGCTCGGCGGATTGCTCGCAACGGCCATATTTGCACGAATGCGTGGGCTCTCTCTGATAGCACTGCTGGACGAGGTCGCGGTTCCCGCCGTGTTTCTTCTGGCCATCGGTCGGCTCGGAAATTTCATTGAAGGCGGCGTTATCGGGTCGACAACCAATATGCCATGGGGCTTCGTCTATCCGGATCTCGAAGGGGCCCGCCATCCTGTCGCCCTTTATGAAAGCGCGAAGAACTTCCTGATTCTGCCCATCCTGATTGTTGCGATATGGAAATGGCCGCCGGGGCGCGGGGTTGTCGCCAGCCTGTTCATATTCCTCTACGCGGGACTGCGCTTCCTGGTGGACCTGTTCCGAGACTACGAGGCGGCGTGGCTTGGGATCGGGACCGGACAAGTGTTCAATCTGCTGATGGCTGCGGCTGGCCTGATCCTGTTGATTTGGACATTGCGGTCTCCGAGGCAATCGGACTCCACCTCGCAACCAACGGAACGGTCCGCAAGCTGGCTTCAGATCGTCGTCTTGATCGCATTGATCCTTTACCCTCTGGGTATTCCCACAAGCTGGACCCGTGCAAACATCACCGAAAAACGCCAGGAAACCATGGAAGAGGCGCGGTTAGACCTGCGCCCCGCGAGGTTCTACCGGGGATGAGAGGCGCCACCCGGCACTGACCAAAAGATCATCCAGAACGCCACGAACTGGACCATGTGGTAGACGGCGAGCGCGGTGGCCAAGCGTGGATGAAGCGAGACGTCGAATGCGATGATCAGGCCGGCCAGCACAGCCAGGCTGAACCCTGCTGCGCCGTATAGAGCCCGTCGGGACCGCGTCCGCCTGAAACGCGATGCATTCCCCGCAATCATGGTGATGACCGGCGGCAACAACCCAACGGTGGCTATGGCGAAACTGTCGGTCACGAAAGCCGAAACGGATATCTGAAACAGCAGGTACACCAAGGCAATCATTCGGACGATGGGCGCCCATTTCGCCGAACAGAAAAGCGCCGCCGAGATGTACCAGAGCAAGGCCGCCGCTACGGCAAGGGCGGCCATGACGCAAAGCCAAACCCATTGTCCCAGCACTGTTTCGCGCTCTGAGAAGACGCCATGCCACAGACCGCCAAACAGGGAGGCCACTCCGAGCGCCGCGAAAAGCATCGCGTAAAGGCGGCGCACCAGCGGCTCCTCATCACCATTGCGAGAGAGAAGGACGGAATACGCCGTGCATTGCGCGGCGAGGACCAAATCGGTGACGGTCACATCCGGTTCAAGCATGGTCGCGCGCCTGGCACTGCTCTTTCGTTTTCACCTGGTTTTCGATGATGGTCTCTGCGCCCTCGTAGCCTGGTTTCGGCGACGCCGCCCTGTTCTGGATCATTGCGAGGAGGGTTCCAGGTTGTGACATTTCCCACGACCTCCGGGCATTGAAAGCCCGCGGATCGGGAGAATTCGAAAATGGGAAACAGAACGGATCGCATGCCACCGCGACTTTCGATCGTAACCGGTGCGTCAAGCGGGTTGGGTCGTATGATTGCCGAGCGCCTTGCACAAGCAGGCAGCGACCTCGTCCTCGTGGCACGAAACCAGGCCCGCCTCCACGCCTGCGCCGAACATCTCATCGAAAGCTACGGGGTGAAGGCCGACACCCTGGCACTTGATCTGTCGCTTCCGGAATCGGCACCGGCTGTGTTCACGCACGTTCGGCATCAAGGCACCGCTGCGGACACGCTCATCAATAACGCCGGGTTCAACGTCTATGGTCGCTTTGAAGAATCCGATCTAGAGGCAGAAATCGAAATGGTTCGGCTCCATACGATTTCAGTGATGCAGTTGACGAAGGGATTTCTCCACACGCGTGATCGGAGCCGGCGAAACCGGATTCTCAACGTGTCCTCCGTTGCGGCCCTCGTACCGGGGCCGTTCGTATCTGTACATTTTGCGACCCGCGCACATCTTCTCAGCTTTTCTCTTGCGCTTTCCGAGGAATTCCGCGGCACAGACGTCGATGTCACCTGTCTGTGTCCCGGCCCGATGCAAACAGACTTTTTCAGACGCGCCGGGATGAACGATGTTCGACTAGCGAGTGGATGGCCGATGCAGACCATGTCTCCATCCGAGGTCGCGGCGCATGGCTACGACGCGATGATGCGGGGCAAGAAGATGATTGTCCCAGGGCTCCGAAACCGGCTCTTTGCAATGGCGGCGGACGTGGCGCCCCGTGCATTTAAGGCACGCTTCACAGGATGGATCATGGACCGGGTCTAGTGCGCTTCGGCGCGTCACGGCCGTTCGCTGCTCCCGTTTCGAGTGGTCGTTTTCGGTCGATGGCGCGGTCTGAAGCAGGGCTACAGATGCAGAGCTTTTAAACGGCTTGAAGGTCGGCAATGCGCAGAGAGTGGACTGTTCGGCCATCTTCCTAGACGGTAGCTCCGTCCGCATCGCTGGCCCCGGAGCTTCTTACGAGCAACGGAGGGCACACTACAGGACGATCGGGAGCCAGGTGTCAGGTCGAGAACACCAGTCGGCTGAGGCGAAGTGGAGGCCGGTCCGAAAAGTGACCAATTCGAATCTAGCCTCTGACGTTTGTTCACGGAGTCCAAAGTCATCATTTTATTCAGGCTTCGCGACAGCAATCACGTCGGGTCCTGCGTTTTTTCCCGCGCCATCTTGGCTCCCATGACTTCCGCGGCCTGTCGCAATGGATCATCCGCCAAATGCGCGTACCTTTGCGTCGTGGTCGGGTTCGTGTGGCCAAGGAGGCGTCCGACAATTGCCAGGCTTTGCCCGCTTGAGACAAGATGCGAGGCATGGGTGTGGCGATTGTCATGAATCCGGTAGTCGTCAAGGCCGGCCTCAGTTGTTACGGCTTTCCAGAAACGCTTCAGATCCTTGATCGGTTCTCCGGGTTTGCGGCCAGGAAATACGTGTGGATTGCCGTGATCTCGCTCGGACGCCATCCGCCGGAGCAGCGCCGTAGCGGCGCCGGACAGGGGGAGATGTTCCGTGCGTTTTTGTTTCGTATGATGTGACGGTTTCACCCAGACCATTCGTTCAAGATCGAGGTCCTTCCAGGTCGCGGTCAACACTTCGCCGATGCGGGCGCCGGTCAACAACTGGAAACGGATGGCATTTGCGGCCACCTGATTGGAGTGCCGGTCGAGTGCAAGCAGAAGGCGAGAGAGTTCAGCATCGGTTAGCCAACGGTATCGTTTCTCTTCTGGAAAGCGGGAGATCCCGCGCGCGGGATTGTTGGGTCGCCATTCCCAGCGGATCGCGAGTTCGAACATCTTCGAAAGCAGGGCCAGCATACGATTGGCCTGGTACGGCGTGTCCAGCATCCGGTTGTGCAACCTCTGGACGTCTTCGTGACCGATGTCCGCCACGCACCTGGAGCCGAATGCCGGTAGAATGAAGCGATCCAAGGTTGATCGATCCATCTTCACACTTCGTGGCCTTTTCTTGGGAATGGCATGGGTCTCAAGGTACCGGCGGGCGAGATCCTTGATGGTGCGTCGCTCCGAGGCTGCTCGCAGTTCAAGCACGGGATCCTGCCCTCGGATCGCATCCGACAGAAAGCCACGTGCGATCTCTTTCGCCTGATGCAGCGTCATGAGCGGACCATGCTGCCCGATGGTCTTCCGGCGAGAGGCGCCGGTGCGACGATTTCGATATTGTACCAGATAGCCCTTCGAACCCGATGGCTTCACGCGCAACCCGAAGCCCGGGAGGGTCTCGTCCCAATAGATCACCTCTTGGTCCTCGGGCGCGGTCTTTTCAACGAAGGTCTTGGACAACTTTACCTTGGGCATCTCGATCATGTGTCTCGCCGGGTAAGCGTGAGGTAAGCATGATTTAGAGAAATGGCAAGAAGGCAAGAGTGGTGTCGAGATCCGTTTCTTCTTAAAAATATTTTAATTTCAAATACTAAGTGTAGGCGCGGGAAATGTGCGGTAGTACGCAGAAGCCTGTGTCGAACGACTTTTAATCAGTGGGTCACAGGTTCGAATCCTGTACGGCTCACCATCTTGAAGTGTGAAATCTACTGTTGCGCGTGGTACTGCGCGTTTCTCCCGGTGGGTTGCTGTTGGAAGCAGCGTGAAGGTGTTGTTTCATAGCGCTTCCTGAAGGCGCACTCCCCCGTTCCCCAACGAGTCCGTCACTCCCAGATGTTGTCAGCCGTTCCAAAGGCTGGGACGCGGTTCATGTTTGCAATGCGGATGTGGATCTCGGTGTCGTACGCGCCATCATCGGTTACGGTGTCGATGGTTTCGTCTGCGCGCATCTGGTTGAACAGGTCCGGCAGGACCGGGCTATCGCCGACTCGACTGGGTCTAACTCGACCGTTCGGATGTCGGCAGTGGTGGTGTCCATGGCAAGATGCGCCTTGCGCCATTGACGTCTGCTCTAGGTGCCGTGCTTGCGGACCGGCCAGCCGTTCACCGGGTTGATGCGGCCCTGCCGAGGTCACGGTCACTCTTCATTCGCCTGGGAAACTGATCCCCGTGCTGCCTGCCTGAAAAGTCCTACGGTCCATCCGCACTGCGACAAGGGCTCTGGACAATCAGCGTTCCATTTTGCCGTAACGGGGTGCTGAAGTCCAACACGGGCCAATCGAGACATGCCATTTTCAGACGGCTGGCGACCAATCTGTTCGCCGGCGGGTTCGAACCATCGGCGCTTCCCCGACTCGCTCTAGCGAAGCGGCAGACCGAACAGAACCCTCACGCTCCGACAGACCGGGATCGCATTCGACGGGCAAACCATCCACAGGAGGGTTTCTTGATCCTCGTATTTTGGAGAACGTCTCTGGTCGACCTCGTTTGCCGTTGCGTGCCAGATGGGGGATGTCCAGGCGCGTTCCTGTATCGTCGCGCGCACTCCCTCGGGCCGCGGCAACCCATTCCTGACTGCGTCGTAAGTTGTCCAGCGTGGGCTTGGAGACGCGAAGATGCGAATGTGGTAGAGAGCGTGTCATGCTTGGGCGGAACGTCGGTCCAGTGCACGAGCAGATCGGCGGACCCAGTGTCGTTGCGGACCGGAGGAGGGTTGCCATTGGCCTCGGGCTGGTGTCAGTCCGACCATCCAACGAGGACGATCCGCTCTTACAGCTGGCCCGCGTCACCGCCCCAGCCCTTGCCGAACTGGATCCGGTCACGATTGGCGCTCTCGCGGTCCTTCCGCGCCTGGACGGTAAACTGCGACGGGCCATCGAGCGCGGTCAGGGTGCCGCACATCGGCGCGCGGTTGGCATAGCCGTCCACGACTAGACGCACGGGATCATCATGTGTTGCCAGGCTCGCGCCACCGAAGAAACGAGGTTGGATTCGCGGTCCCGAGGTGACGAAGGCCTCCCGCGCGTGTTTCCGCATCGTCCCGTGCCAGAGGATTGCCGGCATTGTTGACCGGCTCGAACATAGGGTCCTTTCTACCGTTCGAAGAGTGCGGAATGGCCAACAGGGGCGATCCTTTGGCTTTCTGCTCCGCCATCCGGGCCCAAAGCTCTTCTTCGTCAACGGGATCGGCGGGCAGGCACCTTTCAATGCGCGAGATAGCGATGTCCGCTCTGAGCGTTGCAACGCTGCCCCAAGCCTGTGCCCCGCCAACCAGTTCGCTCGGAGCCCAGGCAGGCAGTTCACTCAAAAAGAACGGACTCGAGCGCCTTTGCGTCAAGTATCGTGATCGACCCGTAGACCGTCCGGATCATCCCGCGCGCAACGAGATCCTTCAGAATCAATGCAGCAGAGGACCGGGACAGGCAGGAGGCCTCTGCGAGTTCGTGCTGAGTCACCGGGACCGTTGCAATGGGCGCGACGCCCTGAAATGCGTTGCGGCGCCCCGACAGCCGCAACAACACCGCGACAAGCCGCGCCCGGGAGTCGCGGATCATCAAGTCCTCCCCGGCCCCGATAGCCGTCAGTTCATTCATCAGCACCAGCTTCGCGACGGCCAGCCAGGCATCCGGGTTGCGCAGCGCAACATTGGCGATCACGGCGCGGTCAATGGCAAACAGCCTCGTGTTGCCGGCCGCTGTCGCCTGCAAGGCGCGAGGCTGGCCGGTGACCACGGGCGCATCCCCGAACCAGAATCCGGGCCCGGCGACGTGGGCAAGCTTCGGCACCTGTTCGTTCATGGCTACATAGAGGCGCACCGCCCCCGATCCGACGCCCCACAGACAGGTCTGTTCCTCCTGAAAGCCTTGGATCGCACTTCCGTCGGCGAACATCCTCGGCTGTGCTGCGCGCAGAAACTCCCGCTTCAGCTCGGGCTCCACTTGTCCGAGCCAACCGGAGGAAAGGGTCCGTTCGGTTACTGAATCCACTCAGGGCCTTCCCTGCATCGAATTGTGCAAAACTGGACTATATAGGGGTCTCGATTCTGTAAGGTCCTCGCCACGATAGGAGGTCGAGGACGCATGAAACATCTGGCGGAGGAGTGTAGCGGGCATCACAGGCGGCGGTTGGCTTGCGGGCTGGCGGGCCCGACGCGGAGGACGGATCGATTGGGCGCGATGGCCCGCCAGGCGCTCTCCCTGTTCTTCTTGCTTCCCACGGCCGCCTTCGCCCAGAGCGGCCAGTCTCTCGAAAGCCAGGCGAGCGATCCGACGGCGTCGCTGATGTCCTTCAAGCTTCAGGATTTCTGGTCGCCCAGCCTTCACAACTCGGACGACCCGCTGAACATCGTCCAGTTCCGGGGGGGCGATCCCCTTCACGCTTGGCGGGGTGAACAACATCGCGCGCCTGACCCTGCCCTTTGTCACCGACAGCCCTTCGGGCGTGAGCGGGCTGGGCGACGCCACGCTGTTCAACCTTGCGGCTTTCGACCGGTCGTGGGGGCGGTTCGGGGTGGGCGCGGTGGCGCTGCTGCCCACGGGCGCCGACGGTGTGAGCGCCGAGAAATGGGGCCTTGGCCCCGCGCTCGGCTTCACGGCGCGGCCCGACTGGGGGCTCTACGGACTGTTCAACCAGAACATCTTCGACGTGGCGGGCGACGACGACCGACCCGATGTGAACCTCTCGACGTTGCAGCCGATCTTCAACGTGCCTTTGGGCAATGGCTGGGCGGTGGGTGCGTCCGAGATGACCTTCGTCTGGGACTGGGACCGGGACGAGTTCACCTCGCTCCCGCTGGGCATGAAGGTGTCGAAGCTCGTTCAGGTCGGCGGGCGGCCGATGCAGTTTCAGGTTTCCTACGAGCACAATTTTTATGACGATGGCATCGTGCCCGAAGACACGATCGGATTCACCGTCAAGATCCTGGTTCCCAAGGGGGGGTGATACTCATGCGGCAACTCTTTTCGATCTTTGCGCTCCTCTTGGCGTGCCCGGTCTCAGCGCAGGATGTGCCCCCCGACGTGACAGAAGATGTCCTGCCCGGGCGGCCCTATTCGCCCTACGCCGACCGCGCCTTCCCGACGCGTCCCTTTTTCGGGGATACCCATGTCCACACTGCCCTATCGGCGGATGCGGGCGGCGGTGGAACCACGCTTCTGCCGCGCGACAGCTACCGGCTCGCGCGGGGAGAACAGATCGTCTCGAACACGGGTCAACCGGTGAAGCTGTCACGGCCGCTCGACTTTTACATGATCACCGATCACTCCGATGGGATGGGGGCGATCACCGACATCCTGGCCGGCGCGCCGAACATCCTGGCCGACGAGCAGGGCAAGCAGTTCCACGAAGCGTTCGCGCAGGGGGGCCAGATGGCCCGTATGGCCGCCCAGGAACTGACGAAGCAGTTTGCGCAAGGCACGATTTCCCCCGCGCTCAACTACCAGCCCGGCAATCCCGCCTACAAACGGGTATGGGACGACATCATTGCGGCGGCCGAGGAATTCAACGATCCCGGCGTGTTCACGACCTTCATCGCCTACGAATGGACGTCGCTCGTCAAGGGCAACAACCTGCACCGCAACGTGATCTTCCGCGACGGGCCAGAGCGGGCCGGTCAGGTCGTCCCCTATACGACAACCCCGCCCTTCGGCTCCCCGGACCCGCGAGACCTTTGGGCCTGGCTCGAGAATTACGAGGCGACCACGGGCGGCGATGTCACCGCGATCCCGCACAACGGGAACCTCTCGAACGGGATGATGTTCGCGCTCGTGGATGACTTCGCGGACGGTGCGCCGCTTGACGCCGCTTATGCCGAGCAGCGCCAGAAATGGGAGCGGCTCTATGAATGGACACAGATGAAGGGCGACGGCGAGGCGCACCCGCTTCTGTCGCCCGAGGACGAATTCGCCAATTTCGAGACCTGGGACTTTGGCAACCTCGACGCGACCGAGCGCAAGACGCCGGAGATGCTGCCCGGCGAATATGCGAGGTCCGGGTTGCTGCGGGGGCTCGAACTGGAAAGCGAACTCGGCGTCAACCCGTTCAAGTTCGGAGCCGACGGTGCGACAGACACCCACACGGGCATGACGACCGTCGAGGAAGAGAACTTCTTCAGCAAGTTCACCGCCTACGAGCCGAACCCGGAACGCGCCAAAAATGTCGGCCGCACCTTTCCCGACGGCGAGATTGCCTATGAATCGTGGATCTACTCGGCCGCCGGGCTGACAGCCGTCTGGGCAACCGACAATACGCGCGGTGCGATCTTCGACGCCATGGAGCGGCGCGAAACATACGCAACGACCGGCCCGCGCATGACCGTGCGTTTCTTCGGAGGCGACTTCGCGGAGGATGCGCTCCGCCGTCGCGACCTCGCCCAGGTTGGCTATTCCGGCGGGGCTCCGATGGGGGGCGATCTCGCAGCGCCGGCCGAGGGCGACGCCCCCGATTTCCTCGTCTATGCATTGCGCGACCCGATCGGCGCGAACCTCGATCGCATCCAGATCATCAAGGGCTGGATCGACGCCGAGACCGGTGAGGCAATGGAAAAAGTTTACGATGTCGCCTGGGGAGGAGACCGCGCCCCGGGCGCCGATGGCAAGCTTCCTCCGGTGGGCAATACCGTTGATCTCTCCGTCCCGTCGTGGACGAACGACATCGGGGCGTCCGAACTGGGTGCGATCTGGACGGACCCTGACTTTGACCCGGCCGAATCCGCTTTCTACTACGCCCGCGTCATCGAGATCCCGACGCCACGTTGGACGGCCTACGACGCGGTGAAATTCGGCGTCGAGATGGGCCCCGACGTGAGCATGATCACGCAGGACCGCGCCTATACCTCGCCGATCTGGTACGCACCGGAAAACTGAAAGGCCATCATGACACGCACCGGCTTGATCACACTACTCTTCGCCTCAATCGCCTCTTCCACATTTGCGCAGGAGGACTGGACCGCACGCGAGGCATCAGTCCCCGCGAACCCCCTCAAGAACGCCTATTTCGGCGAGACCCATGTTCATACGGCCTTCTCGCTCGATGCTTATATCGGCGGGGCCCGACTGACGCCGTTCGATGCCTACCGGTTCGCGAAAGGGGAGAGCGTCTCGTCGAACAACGTGCAGCGCAGCATCGGACGCCCGCTCGATTTCGCCGCCGTTTCCGACCATGCAGAATTCCTGGGCGAGATGCTGTCGACCCAGTACCCCGACGCGCCGGGCCATTACCAGGATGCCCTCGTCGAGCTGCGCGGCCTCAAGGACATCGACACCCAACGCGCGTGGTTCCTGAAGTATGTGGTCGAAAACAACCGCTCGGGCGCACCCGAGCACCCGCCCTTTTTCGCTGGACCCGAGACAACCATCTCGGCCTGGAAGGACGTGATCGTGGCGGCGGCCGAGGCGCACTACGAGCCCGGCGCCTTCACCACCTTCATCGCCTTCGAATGGACTTCCGCGCCCGGCGGCGGGAACATGCACCGCAACGTCATATTCCGGGACACCGTTGTGCCCGACCAGCCGCTGAGCGCGCTCGACACCGTGGACGAGGAGATGCTCTGGGCCTGGATGGCAGAACAGGAGGCGAACGGCTCGACACTTCTGGCTATCCCGCACAATTCCAACGGCAGCAAGGGGCGGATGTTCGAACCCCTCGACAACGCCGGAAATCCCCTGACTCAAGAATACGCCGAGACCCGCGCGAAGTGGGAGCCGTTGATCGAGATGATGCAGATCAAGGGGAATTCGGAGGTCGTGGCCTCGCTATGGCCGAATGACGAGTTCGCGGATTTCGAGAACGCCGAGAGCCTCGCCACCTACAGCGAGCGGACATTCCGGGAGCAGAACTTCGCCCGCTGGGCCGTGACAAAGGGGCTCGACTACGAGGCCAAGCTCGGCGCGAACCCGTGGAAGCTCGGCTTCATTGGCGGTACTGACAACCACAACGGCATGCCGAGCGATGTGACCGAGGCAACCTACAACGGCAGCCACGGCGTCGCCGACGGTACTGTTGCGCAGCGACGCGAGGGCGAGATCGACGGGTGGGTGAAGGGACCCGAAGCCAACCCCGGATCAATCGCCGGCGTCTGGGCGCCGAAGAACACCCGCGGCGCGATCTTCGACGCGATGCGCGCGCGGGAGACCTTCGTGACCTCCGGGCCCCGCATCAAGCCTCGCTTCTTTGCCGGAGCCGGGCTGGTCGAAACGGACGACCCCGTGCGGATGGTGATGGACGGCTACGCCAACGGCGTGCCGATGGGCGGGACGCTGCGCGCGCTCGATGGCCCGCCGCAGTTCACCGTCCATGCGCTGAAGGACCCGGAGGGCGCCAATCTTGACCGCATCCAGATCGTCAAGGGCTGGATAGACGAAGACGGAGAGCCCCAGGAAAAGATCGTGGACGTCGCTTGGTCCGATGACCGCATGCCTGCGCCTGACGGCAGGCTTCCCGCCGTCGGCAACACGGTCGACCTGACGACAGCGACCTATTCCAACACGATCGGAGCGGCCGAGCTTGTCGGACACTGGACCGACGACGCGTTCGATCCGGCGGCGCACGCCGTCTACTATCTGCGGGTCCTCGAGATCCCGACGCCGCGATGGACGACCTACGACGCGGTCCGCAACGGCCTTCCGCTGCTCGAGGGCGTGCCGGCGACGATACAGGAACGCGCCTGGACCTCGCCCATCTGGTACACGCCGTGAAAGGGACCTCCGCCATGAAGATTGGAAATTCGCCCCTGCGGACGGCCTTGCTTGGAACAGCGCTCGCCGGCTTTGCTGCGCCCGCACTTGCCGTCGAGGGCGGGATCGGCGCCTACTTCCTGGGGACCCGCGACACCTTGGCTGGGATCGTCCCGCCGCCCGGCACCTACCTGTCCTTCACTTACGACCGCCTCGAGGGCAATGTAGAGGGATTGTCCGCCGGCGGCCTTCCGATCCGGGCGGACACAGATCTGACACTCGACCTTCTCCGCGTCGGGATCACGCAGTCCTTCGCGGCGCCTCTCTGGGGCGGCACCCCGGCCCTGAACCTGACCGTTCCCTTTTTGAACCCGGAGCTGACCTGGACTGCCGTCACGCCACCACTTGACGGGGCTGCGATCGACGACAGCACGTCGGGAATTGGAGACCTTTCGGTGACGGGGCTCGTCGGCTGGCATAGCGACAAGCTTCACTACAGTACCGGCCTCACGGTCTATGCGCCCACAGGCAATTACGACACGGCCACGGTGAACCTGAAGGAACGGACCGTCGACGCCCTGTCGAACGGCAAGAACGTCTGGACCTTCCAACCCTTCGTCGCGGCGACCTGGCTCGACACCTCCACGGGGTTCGAAGCATCGGGAGCGATGAGCTTCCTCTTCAGTACCGAGAATTCCGCCACAGACTACCAGACCGCACCGGCGCTTCAACTCGAGGGAGCGGTCGTCCAGCGCATCCGCTCGGGCTGGGGTTTCGGGGTGACCGGTTACTTCTACCAGCAGCTTGACGACGACAGTGGCAAAGGCGCGGATCAGACCCGCGCCGCCCTCGGCGCCGAAAGCCTCCAGGCGCGTGTCGCCGGCGCCGGTCTCATCGTCACCTACAGCGGGGGGACGATGTTCGGAGCCGAAATGAGCCTTAAGGCGAAATACGTTACGGAGTTTGCCGCCAAGCGCCGCTTCGAGAGCGACACTTTCATATTGAACATAGCCTTCGCGTTATGACCTGCATTCGGCACCAATGAGGTTGGGCGTGCGGAACGTCAGGCTTGGTGCGCGTCGTCCATTCCGGTGGCCCAAGTCTTCTGACGACAGGCAATCGAAGGTGCGTTTCGCGAGATAGGGCTTTGAGAACTTCGGGTGATCAACCTGCCTCGGCCCGGCAACGATAGACATTGTCAAAGGTGAGCCTCGTCAGGGTTCATCTTGAGGATCGCGTAATTCAGGCATGCGGCGACGGTTACCCAGATCAGGTAGGGGATCAACATGATGCCGGAAAGAGTATCGACCTGAAGAAATGCAACGGTCGTTGCCCCAACCGATGCCCACAACAGAACGATGATCAGCAGTCCGGCACGCATGCGATGCAGGCCGAAAAAGACAGGCGTCCACAGGGTGTTGAGCGCGATCTGGAGCGCCCACAAGGCCAGAGCAAGACCGCTTTCTCCCGTGACGGCGACACGGGCCGCAGCCCAGGACATTACCAGGTAGAGCGATGTCCACATGACGGAGAACACCCAGGAAGGGGGTGTCCAGTCGGGCTTTCGAAGATCGCGATACCAATCTCCCGGAGCGAACAACACGCCAGTTGATCCCGCTGCGACGCAAGCTGCCAGGAAGATCAGGAACAAAAGAAAAGTCAAAGCTCCTACTCCACTATGGACCGGTTCAGGCGGTCGTGAATACTCAGGGACCTAGTAGACACCAATCTCGGCAAGCGACACATCCGCTGTGTGATCCCTTCCGAACGCAACAAGTCCGATCGAGTGGATCGATTCCGGTGACACACGACGCGGCAGCAACCGTCCCGAAGGTTGGAAGGCGGACCAGGGCAACCTAACCTCGCTCCAGTTCGGCCCGGTCTCAAAGCCTGCCTGATAATACTGCCAGGGAAGCCTCGTCGCGCGCGTCCTCAGGTGAATGAAGTAGCGCTCACCATTGCCGCGAACCCTGAGGACCAGCCCGGAGCTGTCCGCCTCAAGGGTGTCGACCATCGTGCGGACCTGAATGAAACCGCCTCGATTTGCGGTGCTGACCTCTCCTGTCAGCCGAATGAAGGTCTGTCCATTGTCGTTGCCGAGGCTGGACTGCCCTTGGGACACGCCGCCCATCACGTTGTCTGCGACGTAGGTCCATGACAGCTCCGACGCCGCTTTCATTTGTTCACCCCCGGCACTGTCACCCGATGCGAGAGACGCTCCAAATGCAAAGATGGTCGCGAGAATAGTTCTTCTGATCATGAAGCTCACCTGTCCTACATGCGCGACCCGATTCCTGTACCTATATTAAGGAAGTTTAACGCAGGTGATGAGGCACAAGGTGACAGAAGCCACGCAAGGATTGACCGCTGCCGAAGCCAAGGGGCTCAGGACGGCGAAGGAACTCGAAGGCCACCTGGCATGGCTCGACACGTTCACCCCGGCGGCGCTCGGCGTCTTGGCAATCGCCTCCGGCATCTACACCTACCTCGGGGTTTCGACGCTTCTGGAGGACACGGGTGCGATGTCTTTCTTTGCGGCGGTCGCCTATTCGATTGCGGTGTCGGTGGGGATTTTCGTCTTCTGGAGCTACATGCTTCGATTGCTACCGTCGATGCGCAGCGCTGCCGGGTTCATTGGCCTCACGGTCTCCACCATCGTGGGCTCCCTTGCCATCGTCGCCATGTCGAGTTGGCTGAATGCGGCAGCGCTGGCGGGCTCGGCGGCGGTCGAGCAACATCTCGATTATACCGTCCGCGACTACCAGGCCGCGCTGGAGCAATCCCACGACATCGCCTTGTCGGGACAGGCTCTGGGCCGCGAGGTCCAGCGTGCACGGGAAGCCTTTGAAGCTCTGGCCGACCAGGAAAGGTCCGGCGAGTTGTCCGGAGCCGCAGGGGAGGGCGCTGTTTTCCGTGTGCTGACCCAGAAGAACGAGGAGCTGCGGAACCTGGAAGGGCAGATCGCCGGGCAGCAACCCTTGATCGAGGCAGCCTATGAAGAAGGCAACGCGATCCTCGGAAGAATGCGTGCGCTCACTGTGGCGCCCGGACCGGTCGAACAGCGCTCGGTGGCGTTCTCGGAAGAAAGCGTCCGGCTGGCCGGCGTGATCTCGAACCTGAACCAGTACTCGGTCGCCCCGCTGGTATCGCGTGCGGCGGCAGACCTTCCTGCGTCGGTTGTCCTGCCTGAACTGGATGGCCGCAACAGCGCCGTCCGGGATGCGCAATCATCGACCATCGCATCCGTGCTCGATGCTCTCGATCAGCGCAGCCGGACACTCAAGCAGGCCGCCGATGAGGTGCTCGCCCTGGAGCCCCCGCAGGAGACAGCCTACAATCCGATTTCCAGCGCCGATGCCGTCATCCGGTATGCGGGCAGCTTCGTTCCGTCCTGGGCGGGAGCGATCGCCATCGATCTGCTCCCGGCCATCCTTGTCTTCGTTCTGGCCATCGCGCAGGCGGCAATCCGCAGCGGTCGCGACGGCCTGAGCATCGAGGAAACGCTGACCCTTGCCGATCTGAAGGCTGCGATCAACGCGATGAAGGACGTCGAGGCCACCATGGGCCTCGCTGATGGGGAGATCCAACGTCGTGTCGCAGCAATCGAGCCGGAACCGCTTATCAGGCAGGATGCGGCTGAATAGCAATGCTGTCTCCGAACACATCGCTTTCCCGCATCTCGATGCGCCGTGCCTTGCGTTGGGTGTTGATCGCTCAGGGGGTTCTCGCCGTATTGCTGGTTCTCTCGGATTTTCAGCTCGAATGGCTGCTCAGACCTGGTAGCAATACGGACCTTCCGGCCGGTCCGGTCAGCCCGGGGGATCAGGTGCGTCGTTACGAGCCGTCGCGCACCCACCCGGACTTCACCAATCCTGGAGCCTTGCCGCAGATCGAGTTCCCGGACGACGTCCCTGAACGGCTTGAATTCACGCTGGAGTCGCTGGAGGGGGTCGGAGATTTCGTGCTGGTCAACGGAGCGATTGCGCCCGGCGATGCGCAACGCCTCGAAGCGTTCATAGCCGGGCTCGAGACACCGCCGGATACGTTTGCTCTCAACAGCACCGGGGGAGCTGTCCAGGAATCCTTGAGGATCGGTCGTGCCCTGCGAGCGATGGAGGCCAACACCATCATGCTGCCTGGCAACTTCTGTCTTTCGGCATGTCCCTACATGCTTGCCGCAGGGACAGAGCGCTCGGTGTCGCTTCGAAGCGCTGTGGGGCTGCATCAGCACTATTACGATGCGCCGGGCTACATGCCCGTCTTCCTTGCGGTCGAAGGCATTCAGACCGGTCAAGGCCGCACAATGGAGTATCTTATTGAGATGGGCATCGATCCGGGTGTAATGGTCCATTCCCTCGCAACACCACCCGATCAGATCTACGTTCTTGTCGAGGAAGAACTCGTCGAAAGCCGGATTGCTACCGAAATTGCAGAATGACGCTGACGGGCTGTGGTTGAGATCATTGACCGAAGAAGTGTATCGACCCAGCGGAATCTGCTCAGGTTAAGCTGCTAATGCGAATGCCTCAGCGGGGGTTTTCATGTCCAGCGCCTGATGTGGGCGGCCATGGTTGTAGAAGCTGATCCAGTCGCCGATGGCGCGCGTCGCGTGCTGGATGCTGTCGAAGCGCTGACGGTGGATGCATTGCTCCTTCATCGTCCGGATCACGCGTTCGACCATGCCGTTCTGCTGCGGGCAGTGCGGGGTGATGAACTCCTGCTTCAGCCCGTAGTTGCGCACCAGAGCGGTGTAGGCTCCGAAACGCGGACGGAACGCGACTCCTTGGGCGTCTACGAGGTCCCTGAGGGAGCGCTTTACGGCGTGCACACCGCTCGGGCTCGTGACAATTTCCGCATCTCCGGCCTGTCGCTGCACCAGTTCCCAGAGATGGTTCAGGCGCTCGCGATGGTCAAAAAGGCGTCGGCCAGGGCGAACAGAATGCTTGGCGTTCTCTCCCTTGAGAAGGCGGCTGTGATTGAGGCCGTCTGTGACGAACTGTTGGCCGGGAAGCACCATGACCATTTCATCGTGGATATGATCCAGGGTGGGGCGGGCACTTCGACCAACATGAACGCCAATGAAGTGATCGCCAATCTCGGATTGCTCGAACTGGGGTTCTCGAAGGGCGAATGCCAGCATCTTCACCCGAACGACGACGTGAACAAATCCCAGTCGACGAACGATGTCTATCCGACAGCCCTTCGTCTCGCGATCCTTCTGAACATGCAGGCGTTCACGCAAGAGCATCAGCGCTTGTGCGACGCGTTCGAAGCCAACGCTCTCGAATTCGACGGCATTGCAAAGCTCGGCCGGACGCAGTTGCAGGACGCCGTGCCTATGACGCTCGGCCAGGAGTTCCGTTCATTCTCCAACACGATCGAAGAAGACATCGAACGCCTTCGGGACACGAGCCGGTTGCTGTGGGAGGTCAACCTTGGCGGCACGGCGATTGGTACCGGGGTGAACACGCCTGCCAACTACGCCGAAGTCGCTGTAGGGGAGTTGCGGCGCATTTCCGGTTTCCCGCTCCGTTCTGCACGCAACCTCGTTGAAGCCTCCTCGGATCTGGGAGCATTTGTTGCGTTCTCCGGCATCCTGAAACGCGTGGCGGTAAAGCTCTCCAAGATCTGCAACGATCTCCGCCTCTTGAGTTCCGGACCCCGTTCGGGATTCGGAGAGATCCGGCTTCCGCCGGTTCAGGCCGGCTCCTCGATCATGCCGGGCAAGGTGAACCCGGTCATTCCCGAAGTGGTGAACCAGATCGCTTTCCAGGTTATCGGGAACGACTTGACCGTCACGATGGCTGCCGAGGCGGGGCAGTTGCAACTGAACGCAATGAAACCCGTCGCCATCCTGAATATATTGCAATCATTGCGAATTCTGAAGTCCGGCATGGCATGCCTTACGGATAGATGCGTATTAGGCATCGAGGCTGATGAAGCGCGTTGCCATTTTCTGCTGAACAACAGCCTTGCATATGCGACGTCCCTGGTGCCGGAGATCGGATATGAGAGAGCTGCGCAGGCCGCCAAGTACGCTCTCGCCAAAAACCTGTCCATTTCCGAGGCATTGATTGAACTGGGAATCGAAGCCACTGTTTCTAATTGAGGTTGAGTGTCTGCGCGTCGGATGCGGTCACGCAGCGTGACCTGCTCTGCATGACGGAAACGCGATCATCTTGACGGGGGTCAGAAGGTCGCGCCTCGCAACGGGCCGCCGATCCGTCCTGCCGCCGTCAGGTGGCTGCGAATGCGCTCGGGGACGCTCTCGGACTCCATCGCATACAGCCGGCAATCGGATATGGCCTGCCGCAAGTTCACGGATCGCCCGATGTACTCCATGACCACCCGTGAGCTTGACGGTTCATGTGTATCACGCCCCGAAACACCCATGTTCAACCCGGTCAGCATTGATACGCGGTTCCTGTAATTCATGAAGAGAACCGTCTGGGTCAATTCTGATCCAGTGAGGGTTTCCTGGTCCAGCATATGCATTCTATCGCCCACGACCGTAGCGAGACCCGCATATTTGAAAACGTCGGGCGGACCGACCTTTCCATCGTACTTCAAACGTTCCAGGCGCTTGTACAACGTGTAGTCGTTCCAGCCGTATATGTAGACGAGTGATTTGAGGATGTGGTTCGGATGCGAGAAGGACAGATAATACTGGTGATAGTATCCTTGAGTCCGGCTCAGCATTCCTCGATTTCTTTGTGCCTGAGAGAGCATATCCGAGAGCCCAGGTGGCATCAGGATGTCCTCGCCGCCGTGAACCGGACGAAGCCGAACGAGGTTCTTGAACTGGTCGTGCGGAAGCAGGATCTCATACTCGTCAAAACCGAAGAAATCGCAGATCCGACGAAGGTTGTATCGGGACGGAAAGGAACTGCCTGACAGATACTTCATGAATTGCTGCCGATTGATCTGCAGCTTTCGGCACATTTCAGAGATCGAGGGATAGTAGCTCGCGGCGAGTTTGAGGTTCGCCATGAAGTTCTCGGTCGTGAAATCGGTCATGCGAGCGTGCTGTATCCTCTGAAGCGCCATGTGGCGACATGCACACCTCGGACGATAGAGCCAAGGAAAAGCGGGTCAAGCCTGTGCCGCCGCCGGCCGATCGAGTCGGGCGTGCCGTGTCCGGTTGGGGCTGCACGCCGGCGGGGCAGGGGATCTTCGGCTGGCGGGTCTCGGCTCAGCCATTGCCAGGTTTGACATCGGTGAGCTTACGCAGCCTGTCTCCCATCATGCTGATGCAAAGAATGGTCAGGAACATGAAGACCTGTTTGGAAAGGCCATTTTCGAAGTGGCATAGCTTACGGAGTCCTGAACTCTTCCGCCTGCCAACGAGAAAACAATCACATTAACCGGACCTTGATTCTACCCGTAGCGAAAGTACGCATACCGCCCTCCCTGTTGTGCTGCGCGCCGCAGCGCAGCGGGTGCGGCGCTCAAATCACCGATCGTCGCTTTCGGCCCAGAGCCGACTTTTGCGCGAGCCGCGGCGGACGGCTGCAACGAGCCCATCTCGGACCTTCGGGTTGAGCGCAGCATTCGACACTCAAGGCGGAACGGGGCCGTTCGTCGCACAAAGCTCTGAGGTCCGGTTCGGCGATTTTGGTGACTTCTGTGTCATCAGGCGGATACCCGCCATGGTACGACGATCGGAGCGTCGGAGAGCGAAGCTGCTCCCTATGGAAATAGCAGTACGGCCTCCCGAGGGACTTGCGAGAAAGAGCTTGCCTCGCCAGCGAATTCCCTGAAGGTGAAAGCGTTGGCGTGAGGTCGGGGGGACGGCGCGATGATTTCGATACTTGCTTCGCTTCTTGCGGTGAACGCGGTCCTGCACGGGATGATCATTGCTCGCTTCGGCGTGAAGGGAAACGAGCCTCCGCTCGCCTTCGGAATCGCCTACGCCGCCCTCGCCGTCGGAGTGTTCCTGGCGATCCCCTACGCGCTCTGGGCCACCCTGATCGTCTCGGTCGTAGGTGTCGCGGGCCTTACGGCGGCCTATGCGAAGATTCCGCACGAGAAATCAGTGGAGCGCCTCTGTTGGGCACTGGGGGCGATTATCATCGTGCTCACAGCCTACCTCCTTTTCCTGCACTGAGGGCGACGCTCACTCATCCCGGTGCTTCATGAAGGCCGAAGCATTGGCCCGCCCTCTGGACCTTTGCCGCGATAGGCACAACGGCAGCTTCGTCGGGATCAGTGGCCTCTGTCTGGGCCATGGTGGAGGTCAGAACAGGGTCGTTCTTTATGGTTTGGGCTCAGCGAACGAAGGTCCACTTCGTCCCGCAACCCGGTCATCTGCGCCGGTCGCGGCGAATGACCGGAATCCGCCCTTCCTGACCGATACTGCATCGGCGAGGAAAGGCGGTCCGGAGTATGACAAAGGCGACGCGAATGCCTATGGCCGTGAAGATGATGCCGCGCCTTGATGGGAGACGAAGACGAACCTCGGCAGAGGTTCATTCACCCTAACGGGTTCGTTTGCTTAGAGAGCACGCAAACCTTTGCGCTAATCGTGCAATCCTTTGGGTGGAATGTACGGTTTTGCGCGATCCTCCAGAGGTTCAGGCGTCCAGGTTTTCCACACTGAGGGCGTTCGACTGTATGAATTCGCGTCGCGGTTCGACCACGTCGCCCATCAGCTTGGTGAAGATATCGTCGGCTTCCGCCATGTCCTCGATCCGCACCTGCAGCAGGGTTCGCGCCTCCGGGTCCAACGTCGTTTCCCAGAGCTGATCCGGGTTCATCTCTCCGAGACCCTTGTAGCGTTGAAGGCTCAGGCCCTTCTCCCCTTCCTCGAGGATCGCGGCGAGCAGGCCGAGCGGGCCGAGGATCGGGAATTCCTTGTCCTTCCGAACCAGAGCCGCCCCGTCGCCATAAACATCCTGCAGCGGCTTTGTGTGCTCGCCGAGGCGCAAGGCTTCGCGTGAGCGGAGCACCTGGCCGTCGAGCCGGCGAACTTCTTCGACACCTCGCACGGAGCGGGACAGGCTGATGCCCTTGTCCTGGGTAGGACGGCCTTGCCAGCCGCGTTCGTATTCCACCGAGACCCGGTCCAGCCGTTCAGCGACCCGATTGGCAGTGCCCTGCAGGTCGGAATCCACCTGGCCGCTAACGAAAGCGCCGGCGATCGCGGCCTGTTCGAGGATGTGTTGCGGGTAGTGGGTCGGGAAGGCCTGGAGCATACGGCGAACCTGCCGCGCCTCCTCGACCACGCGCTTCAGGTCCTGACCAACGATCTCCTCGCCGGTTCCCAGACGCAGGCGCGCGCCCTCGATCCCCATTTCGATCAGGTAGTCGTCCAGCGCCGCCTGGTCCTTGAGATAGACCTCCGACTTGCCGCGCGACACCTTGTAGAGCGGCGGCTGGGCGATGAAGAGATGACCGTCTTCGATGATCTCAGGCATCTGCCGGAAGAAGAAGGTCAGCAGCAGTGTCCGGATGTGCGCGCCGTCGACATCGGCGTCGGTCATGATGATGATCTTGTGATACCGAAGCTTGGAGATGTCGAACTCCTCGCGGCCGATGCCGGTGCCCATGGCGGTGATCAGCGTGCCGATCTCCTGGCTCGAGAGCATCCGGTCGAAGCGCGCGCGTTCCACGTTGAGGATCTTGCCCCGGAGCGGCAGGACGGCCTGGTTGGAGCGATGCCGCCCCTGTTTGGCCGATCCCCCGGCGGAGTCACCCTCGACGAGGAACAGCTCCGACTTGGCCGGGTCCTTCTCCTGGCAATCGGCGAGCTTGCCGGGCAGCGAGGCCACGTCCATCGCCGTCTTGCGGCGGGTCAGTTCGCGCGCCTTGCGCGCAGCCTCGCGGGCCAGCGCCGCCTCGATGATCTTGCCGACAATGATCTTGGCCTGTGCCGGGTTTTCCTCGAACCACTCGCCAAGTTTTTCATTCACCAGCCCCTCGACGGCGGGGCGAACCTCGGAACTCACCAGCTTGTCCTTGGTCTGGCTGGAGAATTTCGGATCGGGCACCTTGACGGATAGCACGCAGGTCAAGCCTTCGCGTGCATCGTCGCCGGTGAAGTTCACCTTCTCCTTGCGCGCGATCCCGGAGGTGTTGGCATAGAGGTTGATGGTGCGCGTGAGTGCCCCCCGGAACCCGGCGAGGTGGGTGCCGCCATCGCGCTGCGGAATGTTGTTGGTGAAAGGAAGGACGCTCTCGTGGTAACTGTCGTTCCACCACATCGCAACCTCGACGCCAATCCCGTCGCGCTCGCCTTCCATGTAGATCGGCTCGGCCATTGTCGAGGACTTGGAGCGGTCGAGATACTTGACGAACTCCTTCACGCCGCCATCGTAGCACATCTCCACTTCCAGCGGTTCCGCGGGGCGCTCGTCACGCAAAACAATCCGCACGCCGGAGTTGAGGAAAGCTAGTTCGCGCAGGCGCGTCTCCAGTGTCTTGAAGGAGTATTCGAGGTTGGAGAACGTGTTGGTCGAGGCCATGAAAGTGACCTCGGTCCCCTTGCGCCCGTCGGAATCTCCGACGACGCGGAGATGTTCCACGCATTCACCGTGTTCGAAACGGGCGAAATGCTCCTTGCCGTTGCGCCAGATCCGAAGCTCCAGCCAGTCCGACAGGGCGTTCACAACCGAGACGCCGACGCCGTGAAGGCCGCCGGACACCTTGTAGGAATTGCTGTCGAACTTACCCCCGGCGTGCAGCTGGGTCATGATGACCTCGGCTGCGCTCACGCCTTCTTCGGGGTGGATGTCCACGGGGATGCCGCGGCCGTTGTCCGACACGGAGACGGAGCTGTCGGAGCGGATCGTCACCGTCACCGCATCCGCGTGGCCCGCGAGCGCCTCGTCGATCCCGTTGTCGACGACCTCGTACACCATGTGATGCAGGCCCGAGCCATCGTCCGTATCGCCGATATACATGCCGGGGCGTTTGCGGACTGCTTCCAAGCCCTTGAGAACCTTGATGGATCCTGCGCCGTATTCTTCTGCCCGGTTCGCGTCGTCTGCCATGCGGCCCTTCCTTATCAACCTTGCGAGTTTATACTTCCCCCTCGGGGCTTTGTCACGCCAATGACACAAGATTTGGGGGTCCGTTTGCGCCACCACCACGGTCCCTGCCGGGCCGGAAGCCGGGGCAGGGAAAAACGCGGCGCAGGCTCCGGCTTACCCCCCGCGCACCTCCGAGATGCCCGCCACGTCGACCACTTCCAGCCGGTGTGCATCCGCACCGAGTTCGGCGAAAAGCTCGCGCCCGGTGCCTGTCATCCAGGCCTGAACGCCGAGCGCCGCGATCTCGTCGTAGAGCGCGGCCCGCCGTGTCTCGTCCAGATGCGCGGCCACCTCGTCGAGCAGCAGGAGCGGCGGGGCTCCGCCCTCCGCCGCAAGTGCGCGGGCATTTGACAGGATCAACGACAGAAGCAGCGCCTTCTGTTCACCGGTGGAACTCTGACGCGCGGCGATCCCCTTTTCGGCATATTGTGCGGCGAGATCGGCGCGGTGGGGGCCGACCAGGGTCCTGCCCGCGGCCATGTCGGCCCGGCGGCTGGTCAGCAAAGCCTTCCGCAGCTCCTCCTCAGTTACGGGGAACTCCGGCCCGTCCGGACCGGCGAGTTCCAGATCGGCCGCCGGAAAGGCGGTGCGCGCCGCCTGCTGCGCCGCCGTGATCCGTTTGAGGGCGGCGAGGCGGTTGGATTGCACCTGCGCGCCCGACTCCGCCATCTGAATTTCCAGCGCATCGTACCAGGCGCCGTCACGCACCTGGTCCTTGAGCAGCCGGTTGCGCTCCCGCATCGCCTTTTCGTAGGTCAGCACGGCCTCGCCGTGCCCGGGTTCGAAACTCAAAACCAGCCGGTCGAGGAAGCGCCGCCGCCCTTCGGCGCCTTCGATCCAGAGCCGGTCCATCGCCGGCACCAGCCAGACGACCCGGACGATCTGTCCGAGCGCAAGCTGCGTCGCTGTCTTCCCGTCGATCCTGACCTGCCGCGCGGCGCCGCCCTCGGACCAGGTTTCGACCTCGTGAACCTTGCCGAGGACCGACACTTCCGCCGAGATCTTCCAGCCGAGCGCTTCCGGCCGTCGCGCCATCTCCTCCGCCGCCGCCCGGCGCAGGCCGCGCCCGGGCGACAGCATCGACACTGCTTCCAGAAGGTTGGTCTTTCCCGCTCCGTTCGGTCCGAACAAAGCAACCTGCCCGCCTCCCGGCGTCAGCCGGGCGGAACGGTGCGAGCGGAAATGCGAAACCGCCAGAGAGGTGACGGCCAGACCCGTCATTCAACCCTCTTCTTCTTGGCAAAAATACCCCGGCGCGACCTGTAAGCCCGCGCGCCGTGCATCAGACGCGCATCGGCATGACCACATAGACGGCGCTGGTGTCCGATCCCTCGCGCATCAGCGTCGGGTCGCCGGAGGAGTTGAACATGAACACGGCGTTCTCGCGGTCCACCTGGCTTGCGATCTCCAGCAGGTATTTCGCGTTGAAGCCGATCTCCAGCTTCTCGTCACCATAGGCGACCGGGAGTTCTTCGACGGCCGCACCACTGTCAGGCGCATTGACCGACAGCACCAGCCGGTCCTCGTCCAGCGCCAGCTTGACGGCGCGGGAGCGCTCCGAGGAGACGGTCGCGACGCGGTCCACCGCCTTGGCGAATTCGTTGGCGTCGACTTCCATCTTGCGCGGGTTCCCTACGGGGATGACGCGCGCGTAGTCGGGGAAGGTGCCGTCAATGACCTTGGAGGTCAGGGTGATCTCCGGGGTGGCGAAACGGACCTTGGTCTCGGAAACCGAAACCGCGATCTGCGCCTCGTCATCGTCGAGCAGCTTGCGCATCTCGCCCACCGTTTTGCGGGGCACGATCACGCCGGGCATTGTCTCGGCGCCGGGCGGCAGGTCGGCATCGATCCGGGCCAGGCGGTGGCCGTCGGTAGCGACGCATCGCAGGACCTTTCCGCCCTCGCCATCGGCCACATGCATGTAAACGCCGTTCAGGTAGTAGCGCGTCTCCTCGGTGGAGATCGCGAATTTCGACTTGTCGAAAAGCCGCCGCAGTACCGGAGCCGGCGCGGCAAAGTTCGACGTGTATTCCGCGCTCGCCATCACCGGGAAATC
This sequence comes from Tropicimonas aquimaris, assembly GCF_042676185.1. NCBI lineage: Bacteria > Pseudomonadati > Pseudomonadota > Alphaproteobacteria > Rhodobacterales > Roseobacteraceae > Tropicimonas > Tropicimonas aquimaris. Next base: position 28,344 of record NZ_JBHTJT010000010.1, read on the forward strand.
TTCTTTCGGCAGCGTGGCGAGAGTGAAGTTCGAGCGACCCGCTTCGACCGTCAGCCGGCCGGAAGCGCCGTCGTCGGAAAGCTTGACCAGCGCGCCGTCGGGCAGCTTGCGCACGATCTCGTGCAGGGTCACCGCCGACACGGTCGTCGCACCGGCGCGCTCCACGACCGCGGGCGCCTTGTCGACAACCTCGATGTCGAGATCCGTCGCCCGGAAGCTGGCCGTGTCGCCCTCCGCCTCGATGAGCACGTTGGCCAGGATCGGGATCGTATTGCGGCGTTCGACCACCGACTGCGCCTGAGACACCGCCTTCAGAAGGGTGCCGCGTTCGATGCTGATTTTCATGCAATCGCTCCCAATTCCACCGGGACCGCCACCCTATCGCTTTCGCCCTGCCGCACAAGTGCATATTGAGCACAGTTCGGCAGTTTGAACAGCGTTTAGCGCGCCTCAGGCCTCCAGCATGCGTCGCAGCAATTCGAGGTCTTCGGCAATCTGGTTGTCGACGGCCTTCAGCTCCTCGATCCGCTTCACGGCATGCATCACGGTCGTGTGGTCGCGACCGCCGAACCGCTTGCCGATTTCGGGCAGCGACCGGGAGGTCAGTTTCTTGGCGAGATACATGGCCATCTGGCGGGGGCGGGCGATGGTGCGGTGGCGCTTGGGGCCGATCATGTCGGACAGGCGCATGTTGTAATGCTCCGACACCTTGCGCTGGATCTCCTCCACCGTAACCTTGCGGTCCGAGGCGCGCAGGACGTCGGCGAGACAATCCTGGGTCAGTTCCAGCGTGATCTCGCGGCCCACCAGAGAGCCGAAGGCGAAGAGCTTGGTCAGCGCACCTTCGAGCACGCGGACATTGGTCGAGATCCGGTGCGCGAGGAACTCGAGGACCCCGTCCTGGATCCTCAGCCCCGGATAGCTCTCGCGATACTGATCGACCTTGTGCTGCAGGATGCCGAGGCGCAACTCGTAGTCGGTCGGGTGCAGGTCGACCACAAGGCCGGACTGCAGGCGGCTCGCGATACGATCTTCCAGCTTCTTGATCTCGACCGGCGCACGGTCGGCGGAGATGATGATCTGCTTGTTCTGGTCCACCAGCGCATTGAACGTGTGGAAGAACTCTTCCTGGGTGCTGTCCTTGCCGGCGATGAATTGCACGTCATCGACCATCAGCACGTCGACGGAGCGGAACATTTCCTTGAACTGCATCGAGCTGTTCTCGCGGAGTGCCTGCACGAAGCGGTACATGAACTGCTCCGCCGAGAGGTAGACCACGCGCAACTCGGGCCGGGTGGTGTGCAGGTGCCAAGCGATCGCGTGCATCAGGTGGGTCTTGCCGAGACCGACGCCGCCATAAAGGAACAGCGGATTGAAGCTCACCGGCCCGCCTTCGGCCACGCGACGCGCGGCGGCATGGGCCAGCTCGTTCGGCTTGCCGACGACGAAACTGTCGAAGGTGAAACGCTTGTCGAGCGGAGCGCCCGGAAGCTCGATGCCGGAACCGCTCGCTGACTGCCGGGACGCGGAGCTGCGACCGTATGCGGCAACATGGCCGTTCATGACGGGCTTCGCCGCTGCGTGTTCCAGTTCCGGCTCGTTTGCAACGTCATCCGCGCCGGCATTCGCGGCTTTCGCCGGGCGCTCGGCCGCGACGCTGAATTCGATCCGCTCGACCGGCTCACCGGCCCGCGAGAAATGGTGCTGAATCTGCTCGCCGAAGTTTCGGGACACCCAGTTACCGATGAAATTCGTTGGCACGAGGAATCGCGCGATGCCGTTTTCAACGCCATCAAATTCCATCGGCTCGATCCAGGTAACGAAGTTGTTCTTGCCCACTGCCTTCAGAAGATCTTGCTGCACACGTCCCCAGGTGTCTTTTGTCATCGTGCCCTTGTCCGTTTTCATTCTTTTTGTTTCCGCATGGCCGGCCGATCTCGGAGAATCGGTTGGGCCCGGCGGAGGCGCGGCTCAAATGATCAGGGGGCAGATGCTTATCGTTCCAGTGCCACAGAACACTGGATTCCCGGGATCGAGGACCCCGAAAAAACGCAAGTTACCGCCATTTCGGACGGCTGCGCGTAATAAACACTATGGACATGGGGTCGGTTAAAGCGCGGGATATACCCGATTTTTTCCCTTTCCCCTCCCACTGACCGGCGGCAGAGCCGGTGCAGCAGGCGTTCGATCTGTTTGCGAACGGACAGCGGAAACTTCCCCAAAACCCCTGTCAGCCGCGATCGATCCATGTCCCCCCGGACGATGTGAATCGCAGGAGCAAGCTAGCAACAGGGGCTCAGATCGCGCAACTGAACTTCGATCTTGACTCACGCTTTGTCGCGGCGAATCCCAAAAATGTCACTAAGTCCCTGAAAAGAAACAACATACCCGGAAACGAAAAACGGACGCACCCCGAAGAGGGGACGCGTCCGTCAATTTCGGTAGTCGAGTGCGGTCAGGCGCTGATGGCCTTAACGCGGGACGACAGGCGGGACATTTTCCGTGCCACGGTGTTCTTGTGCAGAATACCCTTGGTCACGCCGCGCATCAGCTCGGGCTGAGCGGCACGAAGGGCTGCGGCAGCGGCCTCCTGGTCCCCGGAGGCGATCGCTTCCTCGACGTTCCGGAGGAACGTGCGGATGCGCGACCGGCGCGCCTTGTTTACGGCATAGCGCCGTTCATTCTGGCGGGCGCGCTTCTTGGACTGGGGCGTATTTGCCATATGATCGGGTTCCGAATGTCGGTGATTACGTTCTTGAAGCCGCGTCTCTAGGCGGCTTGCCGGGACGAGTCAACCCGGTTGTGCCACTTATTTGTCGCGGAACTGCGCCTCGCGCTTCTCCAGGAAAGCGCCCATGCCTTCCTTCTGGTCTTCGGTCGCAAACAGCGCGTGGAACAGCCGCCGTTCGAACAAAAGGCCCTCGCGCAGCGGCATTTCATAGCTGCGGTTGACCGCTTCCTTTACTGCCATGGTGGTGAGCGCCGATTTGCGGGCGATCTTGGCCGCCGCGCCCATGGCCTCTTCCATCAGCTTCTTGGCCGGCACGACGCGTGACACGAGGCCGGATTTCTCGGCTTCCTCTGCGTCCATGAAACGACCGGTCAGGTGCATGTCCATGGATTTGGACTTGCCGACGAATCGCGTCAGCCGCTGGGTGCCGCCCATGCCTGCGACGACGCCGAGGTTGATCTCGGGCTGTCCGAACTTGGCGGTGTCGGCCGCGATGATGAAGTCGCACATCATCGCAAGCTCGCAACCGCCTCCCAGGGCATAGCCGGCCACCGCCGCTATGATCGGCTTGCGGCACCGCAGAATCGCCTCGGCTTCCGCGCCGAAAAGGTCGGAGCCGAAAACCTCCACGAAAGACTGCTGCGACATTTCTGCAATGTCGGCGCCGGCGGCGAAAGCCTTCTCGGAACCCGTCAGGACGATGCAGCGGACCTTCTCGTTCTCTTCCGCCTCGCGGAGTGCCTGCCCCAATTCGCCGAGCAGCTGGGTGTTCAGCGCGTTCAGGGCTTCGGGGCGGTTCAGCCTGATCAGGCAGATATGATCGGAGATTTCGACAATCAGTGTCTCGAAAGCCATGCGGCCGAGCCTTTCTGTGATTTCACAGGAAGGAAGGCTTACCACCCTGTGAGCCGCAATCAAGCTATCTTTGGCAGTTTGGGCAGTAGAAGCTGGATCTGCCCGATTGGACGACACGTCTGACCGTGCCGTCGCAGCCGGGTGTCGCGCAGGCTTCGCCCTCGCGGCCGTAGACCCGGAAGGCGTGCTGGAAATACCCCAGATCGCCATCCGCCTGCCGGTGGTCGCGCAGGCTGGAGCCCCCGGCCGCGATCGCTTCCGTCAGCACCTCCCGGATCGCCGGAACCAGAGTGGCGACACGTTTCGGCGCGATCCGATTGGCGCGCCGGGTTGGGGAGATGCCGGTCCGGTGCAGGACCTCGCACACATAGATATTGCCCAGTCCAGCCACCAGACGCTGGTCGAGCAGTGCGCTCTTGATCGGTGTCCGGCGGCCGTGAAGCGCCGCGGCGAGGTAGCTTTCGTCGAAGCTGTTTCCCAACGGTTCAGGGCCGAGGCTGGCGAGCAGCGGGTGCGCGTCGGCCTGCAGCGTGTCGACGAGGTCCATGGCGCCGAACCGTCGCGCATCGTTGAAGGTGATGCGAGCTCCGTTGTCCATCTCGAGCACGACGTGGTCGTGTTTCTCCAAAGGCTCCAGGCTGCGCACGAACAGGCCCGGCACGTCGCCCGCGACGGTCATCCGGCCCGACATGCCGAGGTGGATCAGCAGTGTCTCGCCGCTGCCGAGATCGGCGAGAATGTATTTCGATCGTCGACGCAGGCGCAGCACGGGCTGGCCGGTCAACCGCTCGGCCATGCCGTCCGGAAATGGCCAGCGCAGCCCCGCGCGGCGCAGTTCCGCCCGCGAAATCGTCGCGCCGCTCATCGCTGGCTCGAGGCCGCGCCGCACCGTCTCGACTTCCGGAAGCTCCGGCATGCTGGTCCCCTTCGCCGCAGTCGCCGGCAGGGTGCATTGTAACCCCCCGGCAGCGCCCTATAAGAAGGGGGAAACGACCGGGGGCAAGTCCCATGAGCAACGACTCGACCAGAACCACCCATTTCGGCGACCGCACCGTGCCCGAAGACGAGAAGAAAGGCCTTGTCGAAGGCGTCTTTTCCTCCGTCGCCTCGCGTTACGATCTGATGAACGACCTGATGAGCGTCGGCATCCATCGCGTCTGGAAGGACGCGATGATGGACTGGCTCGCCCCGCGCGATGGCCAGCGGTTGCTCGACGTCGCCGGGGGAACCGGCGACATCGCCTTCCGCTTCCTCAAACGCGCGCCGGGCGCGTCGGCTGTGGTCTGCGACATGACCGCCGACATGCTGGAGGAAGGGCGCAAACGCGCCGAGGCAGAGCGCCTCGCCGACCAGCTCGACTGGATCGTCGGCGACGCGATGGACCTGCCGTTCGAGGACGCCTCCTTCGACGTGGTCACCAACAGCTTCGGCACCCGCAACGTCACGCGGATCGAGGATGCGCTGGCCGAGGCCTATCGGGTCCTGAAGCCCGGTGGCCGGCTGATGAACCTCGAATTCTCGCAGCTTCCGAACCCGGCGCTGCAATGGGCCTACGACCGCTATTCCTACAACGTCATCCCGCCGATGGGGCAGATCGTGGCCAACGATCGCGACAGCTATCAGTACCTCGTCGAATCGATCCGCAAGTTCCCCAACCAGGAGCGCTTCGCCGAGATGATCCGCAATGCGGGCTTCGAGCAGGTGAAGTATCGCAATATGTCGATGGGGATCGTGGCCCTACACTCCGGCTGGAAGATCTGACCCCTTGCGCGGCCCTCACAACATCTGGCGGCTGATCCGGACCGGCGCCACCTTCCAGCGAACCGGCGCTATGGGTGTCGTGCTGGAAGCGTTCAACGCGCCGCCGGCGGTCCGGATCGTGTCGCGCACCGTCGGCTGGACCTTTGCCTGGATGGGGCGCAAGGGCGACCCAACGCTGCCGCCGCTTCTGCGGGCGCTGCAGGCGATGGGGCCGGCCTATGTGAAGCTCGGGCAGATCCTGTCTACCCGGCCCGATGTGGTCGGCGATGACCTGTCGCTCCAGCTGAAGATCCTGCAGGATCGGATGCCCCCGTTCCCGCGTGCCGTGGCGGTTGCGTCGATCGAACGTGAACTGGGGGTCAAGGTCGATGAGGTCTTCTTGGAGTTCTCCGAACCCATCGCGGCCGCCTCCATTGCCCAGGTCCATCGCGCCCGCGTTGCGGAGACGGGCGAGGAGGTCGCGGTCAAGGTTCTGCGCCCGGGCATCGAGCAGGCGTTTCGCCGGGATTTCGACGCCTTCTACCTGGCAGCCTGGATCATCGAGACCCTTTCCCCCTCGTCCCGACGCCTGCATCCTCGCGCGGTGATCGAACATTTCGAAGGATCCGTGCGCGGCGAGTTGGATCTCCGTCTCGAATCCGCTTCGGCGTCGGAGTTCGAAGCGAGCACCCGGGGGGACGCCGGGTTCCGTGTGCCGCGGATGCACTGGGAACTCTCCGACCGCCGGATCATGACGCTTGACTGGGCAGAGGGTCTGTCCGCGAACGATATGGACGGGATCATTGCGGCCGGCCATGACCGCAAGGCGCTTGGCGAGCGGATCCTGTCCTTGTTCTTGCGCCATGCGTTGCGCGATGGCTTCTTTCACGCCGACATGCACCAGGGGAACCTGAAGATCGCGCCGAATGGCGACGTCATCGCGCTCGACTTCGGGATCATGGGGCGCCTCGACGCCTACACCCGGCGGGTCTATGCCGAGATCATCTTCGGCTTCATCAAGAAGGATTACCGGCGCGTCGCGGAGGTGCATTTCGAGGCGGGCTACGTTCCAGCGGACCGAGACATTGATGAATTCGCGAGCGCCTTGAGGGTCGTCGGCGAGCCGATTTTCGGCATGTCGGCTGGCGACATCTCAATGGGGCGGGTGCTGTCGTACCTGTTTGAGGTGACCGAACGCTTCGGCATGGAAACGCGAATCGAGCTGATCCACCTCCAACGGACCATGGTTGTCGTCGAAGGCGTGTCGCGCACGCTCTATCCGCAGATCAATATGTGGGATGTCGCGCAGCCCGTGGTCGAGGATTACATCAAGGACAGCATCGGACCAAAGGCGTTCCTGCGCGATCTGAGTCGGACGGCAATCGTTCTGTCGCGTTTCACGCCGCGTCTGCCGCAATTGGCCGAGGACGCGCTGGCCCGGCAATCCGCGCCGCCTCCCCCCGAAGAGAAGCGATCTCACCCGGCGCGCAGCTTTGCCTGGTTTGCCGCAGGGGCTGGGGTGGCCGTGCTGTCCGGCTGGATCCAATCCTTGCTCTGACCTCATCTTCCGGCCGCACTCAGTACGGAACGCGGATCGCCGTGACCAGTGACGAGGCGACCTCCGTGCCACCGGACAGGACGAGGGAGACCGACCTGCCGTCGGTCCTGGCCTCCACGACCTCGGCGTAGATTTCCGCATCGCTCCGCGCCATCAGCGTGTCGTTTGCATCGTAGCTTTCAACCTGGAACGAGTAGCTGCCCCAGCCCACGGTCGCGCCCCTGCTGTCGATTCCGGACCACTCCACCGGCGTGCCGTCGAGCAAAATCGAGAACCGGTTTCTTTCCAGCCCGTAGGCATCGCGGATCACCAGTTCCGCATGGTCGGCGCCATTCGCCGGCGACGGCGCGACGGTGATCGGAGAGCCTTCGAAAAAGGCGTCGGCTTCAACCCGTACCGTCTGCCCAACCCACTCTCCCATGCGTGCCATGTCCTCGGAGGTGGATTGCTCGAGCATCGCGGAGAGCAGATCGTTGGTCCTGACCTGCTGTTCAACGCCAGAGAACGTAGCGAGTTGCACCGCGTAATCGTTCGAATCGAGAGGGTTGAGCGGATCCTGATTCTGGAGCTGAACCGTCAGCATTTTCAGAAACGTTTCGAAATCCGAGGAAACCGCGCTCGTCAGGTTGCCCGAAGAATTCGTGCTCGTAGTGGAGGTCGTTGCGGTTGTACTTGAGGAAACTGCGTCCATTGGGCCCTCATAATCTCAGATCCAAGCCGTCCGACGCCTGATTTCGGCGCCCGCGATGGTCGGTTGCATGGGGAGTATCGATCTGACTGACGGTTTCGCCGTCCGGAACGCTGTGTCCGCTCATGGAGCTATCCGAGCCCTGGAAATTCTCCGATCTGGACGAGTCGACATCGACGGATGCGGGCTCCAATCCCTGGGCTCTCAATTCGCGAATCAGATCATTAAGGTGACGGCGGATCAAATCCACAGTCTCAGGTCGCTCCGCCTGGATCGAAACGGAGAGGCCGGTTTCATGGGAGTTGAAGGATATCTTCACGCGACCAAGTTCTTCGGGAGCCAGCTGGATATCCAGCGTGCCGTCGGACGTGCCACGGGACGCTTCCGCAATCTGAACGGCGGTGCTTTGACCAGCGATGCTGGCCGATGCCGCACTGCCGCTCGAAGCGTTGAAGGCGGCCGTCGTCTGTACTGCAAATCGCGGACCAGTTCCTTCCACTCCAGGTGCGAGGTCTCGAACGATCAGGTCCTTCCATGGGGCCTCTGCTTCAGCTTTCGTAGCCGTCTCATTGTTCAGAGAAGGTGCTTCGGTCTCTTGATACGCCTTGAGGGCTGGTGCGGCCCAGCTGATGGTCGCGACAGTTGTCGGCCGGGTCGCTGGATCGATCGGATCTCGGTTTGCCTTGTCAACGCCGCGGAACGTGGCGGAAGTGTCCGCCATGTCAGCGGCAACAACGCTCTCGCGCTCCATCATGGATGGTTCGGTCTTGAAGGTCGGTTGCCGAGAGACGGCGATGGTCTGCTCTCGTAGGGCTGTCTCTTCAAACGGCTGATTGAAGCGCCCGGCAATTTGCGGGTTCGAGGCAAGGGCGTCCAGATTGTCGTGACTTGCTCGGTCGGCCCGGAGGCTGGAAACGTCAAGGTCCCCGGAAAAGCCGGGCAACGTGGAGGTCCGGCGGATGCTGGTGAATGAATAAAGGCGATCGCCGACGTCGTCAGTCGAGAGCAGGGCTGCTCCCTCAGAACCAAGCGCGTCGAGGATATGTTTCGCCGGTGAGTCGGTTTGTCGGCCAAATTCGTGGAGCGACGTGTAGACTCCGGGCTGAGCTGGTAACCGACCGGCGGTCAGGACTTCAGGCGAGACGGCCGTCAAGCCGGGCTGTGCCAACTCGGGGTTTTTCCTTGACGCTGCGGCCGATGGAAATTGCCCACTTGAGACGTTTGTAGACACGGACCTTTGAACATCGTCCATGTCGGAACTATTGACCTGATCGACCCTCGGACCGGCGATGGCATTGATACCCGCTTCAGACGTCCGCGAGGCTTCGACGGGTGGTCTTGCCTGGGCGGAGTGTGGCGCCCCGGTCTCTTCTCCCTGCGCTGATCCGGTTGGGACCGTTGCAGATGCGCTGGCGTCCGCGATTATACCCAAAGGGCTTGCGTGTGGCGGAAAGCCAGGCGGGGCAGATTTCATTGTCAGTGCGTCCGACATCAGGTTTTTGGAACTGATCGACGCATTTTCCACTGCTATCGATGGGCCAGAGTCGCCGAGGGCGTCGAGCCGCCGGGTCGCGCCTTGCTGGTTCCCCTCGGCAATGTGGTTTCGGGGGCTATCCATTTCCCTGGTCGCGCCCGGTGTACGAAGCGGCATGGCCAGCCGCTCCAAGCCCTGCGAAGCAACCGCCTCCACCATTTCAGGTCTGTCTGATCCAAGGGTTTCCGACATCGTTTCACGGCCATTCGATTGATTGGGAGCGACGGCGCTTGCGATGAGACCTTCCGGTGTTTCCAGGTGGTTCCACCTACGACTTGAACGCTGTTCCGGGATCACGCAGTCATCACCAGGTGCTTCGAAAGATGCTGCATTCGTTGATGCTTCAGCGACCAATTCCGAAAGGTTAAGGACACCGTCTTTCGAGCCGATTTCCGGCGCCAGAATGATCTGCGCTCGCAGCGAGGACAGAAACCGGAAATCCGATTGCGCGACTCCCGCATTTGATACTTCGGCCACCGGCCCGGTCGATTGCCCTTTCGACACGCTCTCCAAATCTGCCTCGGTCGCTGCCAGAGGACGAGCCAAAGATGTGGTGCTGACTTTGGCAATGCCAAAGTGCAGGGTATCGCCCGGCAGAGAACCCAGCCCCTCGACAATCGAGGTAACACGATCTCTTTGTCTGCCTGCTGGCGCAGTCGCGCCGGCCAATTGAGGCACAGGATCGTGAGGGTTTTCGGAGAGCTGCTCAACATGCGCAGAGTTCACTTCACTTGTCGGAGTTCTGACCACAGTGGCGTGAGTGCCGTCCGTTGCCTGACCGGCACGATGAACCTCTGTCGTCGGGACATCCAGTCGATGGAGATGCAGTGCGAAGGTTTGGCCGGCCGGTCCGGGGACGGCAGTCTCGCCACTCGGGAGCGTCTTTCCCGGTGTTCCGGCGAGTCGAACGTGCGAAGGATGGAGGACGTTTTGCATTGCGATCCCGGGCTACTTCTCTCTCGGGACAATGCATGTCTTGGGTTACCGATCCTTTACTCGCCTCGAAGTAACTCATGAATACCGAACCACTTCGAAGTGAGCCCCAGATGGAAATGCAGAAAATTTTAGACACTTCCCAGGTCACGCACCGAGCTTTGCCGTCGGTCGACTCGGACAACTCGGATCTAAGAAGGGTCGCCCGTGATCTTGAGTCGTCCTTCCTTTCGGAAATGCTTGGTCATGCAGGCCTGGGCGAGACGTCGGGTACGTTTGGAGGAGGGATTGGAGAGGAGCAATTCTCCAGTTTCCTTCGCGACGTCCAGGCCCAGGAGATAGCCGCCCATGGCGGTATCGGATTGGCCGAAGCTATTTTCGACGCTCTGAAGGAGTCGGCTGATGTCGGATGATGTGGTTGCACGGCTGCGAAATCACCTGCGCGATGAGCGCGACGCGTTACTGCAAGGGCGTCTGTCGGAGATGGGTGAGTTGACGACCCGCCGTGCGAATCTGGCGAAAGTCCTGCAGCAAATCGAAGTCGGAGATCGGGAGGCTTTGGCGGACCTGAGACGCGAGGCGCGGCGCAATCACGAGCTTCTTGAGGCCGCGCTTGCGGGGGTCGCAGCCGCCCGCAAGCGTCTTGAGGACGTCCGTCAGGCCGCAAACAGGCTCGAAACCTACACACATGGTGGAGAGCGAAGGAACCTGATCGGTGGCAACGTGAATGTCGAGCGGCGCGCGTGATGCGTCGACTTGTAGCTAAATGCTGCGCAGGGCGAGTTCCCGCTTTAGCACTCTCTTAGGGACCTTCAGCCAAACCTTCATCCGCACTTCCGAAGAGGTGGCGTGAACGATCAATCGACCGTTCGCAGGGCAGAGAAGGCCATTTGAGCCGCCGGGCAATTCCGGCGGTCGGGTTCCCGGCGTGAAGCGCCGTTTCGAAAGGATACATGGAATATGACCAGCATTCTTACCAACACCAGCTCGATGGTCGCCCTGCAGACCCTGAAAGGTATCAACAGCAATCTCAATCAGGTGCAGTCCGAGATTTCCACCGGCAAGTCTGTGGCGTCCGCAAAGGACAACTCCGCGATCTGGGCAATCTCCAAGGTAATGGAGTCCGACGTGCTTGGTTTCCAAGCCATTTCCGACAGTCTGTCGCTGGGTGAGTCGACCGTCGCAGTGGCCCGCCAGGCATCGGAGACGGTGACCGACCTCCTGACGCAGATGAAGGAAAAGATCGTCGCCGCCCGGGAAGACAACGTCGATCGCACCAAGATCCAGACCGATATCGATGCGCTGAAGGATCAGATCGATTCTGTCGTCAGCGCGGCCCAGTTCAACGGTCTGAACCTGGTGGACGGCAGTACGGCAAGCGCCGATATCCTCGCCTCTCTGGACCGGGATGCCTCCGGTGGGGTGACGTCGTCGTCGATTAACGTCACGGCACAGAACCTTTCTACCGGCGGTTACACTGCAAAAGCGGCATTCACCGCTTCCGACGGCGTCTCGACCAACGCGGATACCTTCGCCACCACGCTCGCCCAAGGGTCGACAACTGCCGAGACTGTTGAAATCGCGGACATAACCTATGCGGCCGGCGACAAGATCTCCATTTCGATCGGAGACCAGACGGTGTCCCACACCGTGACGGCTGACGAGGTCGCTGCCTCCAAGACCCATGACTTGATCGCAGCCTCGCTGAAATCCAAGATCGACGGGCTCGGGATTGTCGGTTTGAAGGTCGACTTCACGGCCGACGATGGTACCAATGATGCACAGCTCGATATTTCGTCCGAAGCTGCTGCCTATTCTGCCGGTCCGCCGGAAGTATTCGCGACGCTCGCCGACCTGACCATTTCTGGTCAATTCACCAACGCCGGTTCCGGTGGGCTAGGCGCGCTTTCCACGATTGACGTGTCGGACGCCACCGGCGCAGTAAATGCGCTTGGAACCATCGAGACCCTGATTCAGGCCGGCATCGACGCAGCGGCCGCTTTCGGTTCGGTGGAAGGGCGCATCGAGACTCAAGCCTCCTTCATCAGCAACCTCACGGATTCCCTGAAATCCGGCATCGGCTCGATGGTCGACGCAGACATGGAGGAAGCCTCGGCCAAGCTGCAAGCGCTGCAGGTTCAACAGCAACTCGGGATCCAGTCGCTGTCGATCGCGAACCAGTCGCTGGGGAGCCTGATCTGACTGGTCCGGTTTGATTGTTAGTGCATGACCCGCCTTGGTTCCATCT